>JAZQMH010000060.1:0-8312 GCA_045543255.1 Vescimonas sp. | reverse complement strand
TCGGGGGTGGCCTGATCGAGAATGCGGATGACCACGCTGGCGGGCATTTCCTCCACGATGTCAACGGCATCGTCCAAGTACAGCTCTTCCAGCACTTCCGTCAGCTCTGCATTGGAGAAGCCCACAATAAGCATCTCCTGATTCTCGCTGGGCAGCTCGACGAACACCTCTGCCGCCAGCTCTTTAGGCAGCAGGCGGTACAAAACGGGCATGGAGCTCTCGCCCGTCTCCTCCAGCAGCAGCGCGATATCGGCAGGCTCCATGGTCAGGAACGTTTCGCGCAGCGCGGCGTAGGACTTGCTTTTCAGAAGATATTCGATCTCTTCTACCAGCTCTTCCAATTGATTTTCATGATCCAACATGGTTCCTGACCTCCCTTCCGATAAAGTATCCTATCTATAAAAGTCTATGCCAAAATAAAGACCTTGTCAAGCTTTTTGTTTCTTTGAAAAGAGAGAGAAGAGGAATGTTACAGGGTAAAAAACACCTTGTGGAGCATGGGGAAATGTGGTATACTATATAATCGCAAAATTATCGAAATTGATCGTAAGGAGGGATGGCAAATGGGCATCCATGACGGCCATCGCGCCAGAAAAAAGGAGCAGTTTATTCAGACAGGACTGGATAGTTTTGCCGACCATGAGGCGCTGGAGCTACTGCTGTTTTACGCTATCCCCCGCCGCGACACCAACCCCACGGCTCACCTTTTGCTGCAGAAGTTCGGCTCATTGGAGGGCGTGTTCAGCGCCAGCGTGGAAGAACTGAAAAGTGTGGAGGGCGTGGGTGAAAGTGCGGCGATTTTGCTGTCTATGATGCACGGGCTCTTTCGCCGCGCTGCCCGTACCACCACAAAGGAGAAGATCCTCAACAGCGTGGAGAGCTGCGGCAAATATTTCCTCGACCTTCTGCGCCACGAGCGGCGGGAGGTGCTGTACCAAGCCTGCCTCGATGGTAAGGGGAAATTGATCGTATGCAAGAAGCTGTCGGAGGGCACGGCGGACAGTGCCGCCTTCTCCGTGCGGCAGGTGGTGGAAAACGCGCTGGTAGCCGATGCCACTATGGTGGTGCTGGCCCACAACCATGTCAGCGGCGTGGCCCTGCCTTCTGAGAGCGACCAAATTGTGACCCGCCGTGTACGGGATGCATTGCGGGCGGTGGACATTACGCTGATGGATCATATCATCGTTTCAGACGGTGATTTTGTCAGCATGAATCAAAGCGGATTTTTGCGTTAAAGGAGGTTTCGCCATGGCGGAGTTCAAAGTGGTATCTGAATATAGCCCCGCAGGCGATCAGCCTCAAGCCATTGCCGCTCTCGCCGAGGGCGTGGAGCAGGGTCTCCGTGAGCAGGTGCTCATGGGCGTAACGGGCTCGGGAAAGACCTACACCATGGCCAAGGTCATTGAGGCTGTCCAGCGCCCCACGCTGGTGCTGGCCCACAATAAGACGCTGGCAGCCCAGCTCTGCGAGGAGTTCCGCGAGTTTTTCCCCAACAACGCGGTGGGATACTTTGTATCCTATTACGATTACTATCAGCCCGAGGCCTATATTCCTCATACGGATACCTATATCGAGAAGGATGCCTCCACCAACGAGGAAATCGACCGCCTGCGCCTCAGCGCCACCTGCGCCCTCTTGGAGCGGCGGGATGTGGTGGTGGTGGCCTCGGTCAGCTGCATTTACGGCTTGGGTGAGCCGGAGGATTTCCAAAAGATGATGATCTCCCTGCGCCCCGGGCAGATCATGGAGCGGGATGAGCTTCTTGCCCGTTTGGTGGAAGATCGCTACGAGCGCAACGATGTGGCCTTCGGGCGCAATATGTTCCGCGTTCGCGGCGATACGGTGGAGCTGTACCCCGCCTACTATAAGGATAAGGCTGTCCGCGTGGAGTTTTTCGGCGATGAAATTGAGCGCATTACCGAGTTCCATCCCGTGACGGGCAACGCCATCCGCACCTTAAACCATGTGGCGGTGTATCCCGCCAGTCACTATGTGACCCCCAAGGACAAGATGGATGCCGCCATTGAGGTTATTAAGAAGGAACTGGCGGAGCGCCTTGCCTATTTTGAAGAGAATGACATGCTGGTGGAGGCACAGCGCCTTCGTCAGCGCACGGAATATGACATGGAGATGATGCAGTCTTTGGGCTACTGCTCGGGCATTGAGAACTACTCCCGCATCATCGGCAACCGCCCTGTGGGCTCTGCCCCCATGACGCTCCTTGACTTTTTCCCCGATGATTTCCTGCTGTTGGTGGACGAGAGCCATGTGACCCTGCCCCAAGTCCGCGCCATGTATAACGGTGACCGCGCCCGCAAGGAGAGCTTGGTGCGCTACGGTTTCCGTCTGCCTTGCGCTTTTGATAACCGCCCGCTGAAATTTGAGGAGTTTGACCAGCGCGTGGGACAGGCCATCTATGTTTCTGCTACCCCAGGCGACTATGAGCGCAGCCGCGCTGATAATCTGGTGGAGCAGGTCATCCGTCCCACGGGACTTCTCGATCCCCGCGTGGAAGTCCGCGGCGTGGAGGGACAGATCGAAGATCTGTCCGCGGAAATTAAGGCCCGCGCCCAGCGCAACGAGCGTGTGCTGGTGACCACCCTTACCAAGCGGATGGCGGAGGATTTGACCGCCCATTTCCGTCAAAATGGTATCCGCGTGCGGTATATGCACTCGGATGTGGCGGCCTTGGAGCGTATGGAGATCATCCGCGACCTGCGCCTCGGTGAGTTCGATGTGCTGGTGGGCATTAACCTCCTGCGTGAAGGTCTCGACCTGCCCGAGGTGTCGCTGGTGGCGATCCTCGATGCGGACAAGGAGGGCTTCCTCCGCAGTGAGACGAGCCTTATTCAGACCATCGGTCGCGCCGCGCGAAATGCCGAGGGCTTGGTGATCCTCTATGCCGATACCATTACCGACTCCATGCGCCGCGCCATGGATGAGACAGAGCGCCGCCGCACTTTGCAGCATCAGTTCAACGAAGCCCACGGCATCGTGCCCCGTACCATCCGCAAGAGTGTCCGTGAGATGGTGGAGATCGGTCGTACGGCAGAGGAGGCCTCTGCCCTCAGCAAGAAGAAGCTGAGCCGCGCCGAGAAGTTGGAGACCATTGCCCGCTTGGAGAAGGAGATGAAGGCCGCCTCCAAGATGCTGGAGTTCGAGTATGCCGCCTTGCTGCGTGATCAGATCATTGAATTGCGAAAAGAGACAGAAAAATGAGTAAGCGACTTGGTTATAGTTATGTCATCCTCGGCGCAGCCTGCTGGGGATTGATCGGTGTCTTTAACCGCCTGTTGGGAGAAGTGGGTGTCAGCGTGTGGAATCGCGTCACCATCCGCAACTTTTTGAGCCTTGTGCTGATGACGGTGGTGTTCGCCCTCTTCAAACGAAGTGTGTTCCGCATCAAGTTACGGCATCTGCCTATCTTTATAGGGGCAGGACTTTTTAGCGTGCTGGGCTTGGCGGTGACGTATTTCAACTGTCAGATGCACTGCTCTTTGGCGGTGGCGGGTATTTTGCTGTACCTCGCCCCCTCCTTCGTGGTGCTGATGTCGGCCCTGTTTTGGAAAGCGCCCATCACGAAGCGGAAAGTGATGGCGCTGGTGGTGTCCTTCCTCGGCTGCGTGTTGGTGAGCGGTATTATGAGCGGCGCGCTGACGGTGTCCGTCACGGGTCTGCTGCTGGGCATCGGCGCGGGCTTCTGCTACGCTACCTATACCATCTTCGCCCACTACGGCTTGGAACATTACGACAGCCTCACCATGATTTACTGGACGTTTGTTTTTGCGGGCTTGGGCTCTCTTGCCTTCCTCAACTGGGGCGAGCTTGCCCCCGCGCTGCCTATGGGCACGACATGGATCGGCATGGCAGGCTTGGTGGTGATCGCCACGGTGCTGCCCTATCTCTTCTACACCAAGGGTCTTGAGGTGGTGGAGAGCGGCAAGGCCTCCATCATCGCCAATGTTGAGCCTGTGGTGGCGGCGCTGACGGGCGTGGTATTCTTCCACGAGGTGTTGAATGTGTGGACGGTGCTGGGCATCGTCTGTGTGCTGGGCGGCGTGGTGCTGCTGGCGAAAGAGTAAAGAGAAAAGGAGGCGAAGGCCATGGCAAAGGTGAAAGAGGAAAAGACAAACGTGATGCGCACGCTGGAGCAGAAGAAGATCCCCTACACCGCCTATACCTACCCCACCGAGGGCGGCGCGATGGACGGCGTTTCGGTGGCGGCCTACTTGGGCGTTGACCCCGAAGAGGTGTTCAAAACGCTGGTGGCGAAGGGCGCATCGGGACAGTATTACGTCTTTGACATCCCTGTGGCTGAGAGCCTTGATTTGAAGAAAGCGGCAAAAGCGGTGGGGGAGAAGTCCATCGCCATGTTGCCGCAGAAAGAACTGCTGCCCTTGACGGGCTATGTCCACGGCGGCTGCTCCCCTGTGGGGATGAAGAAGCCCTTCCCCACGGTGTTCCATGAGACGGCGGAGATTCTCGACCGCATCATGGTGTCGGCGGGGAAGATCGGCTTTCAGATCCAGTGCCGCCCCGAGGACTTGATAGAGTTGGTAGGGGCCACAACGGCAGATGTAACGGTAGAATAAAGGAAGAAACCCATGACCAATACCGCAAGAGAAGTATTGCAGCGGTGGGAGATCCGTAAGAGCAAGAAGCAAAAAGAAGATTTCCGTGGATGGCTGTGTCAGCAGCTGCGTGAGGCGGGCTATGCCCCGCAGGTGGAGAAGAGCCGCGGCTTGTGGGAGAGCAACAATGTAGTGGTTGGTAACCCCGACAAGGCGAAAACGCTGCTGACGGCACATTACGACACCTGCGCCGTGCTGCCCTTCCCCAATTTCATTACGCCCCGCAGCCTCGTTTGGTATTTGGTGTATCAGATTTTGATCGTTGTGGTGTTTTTCGCCCTCGCCTTTGTCGTAACCTTTTTGTCGACACTGGGCGGGGAGTTGCTGCTGGGTGATGTTGATGCCGCCGTCGTTATGGGCATGGTGTTGGGCTATGCCGCGCTGATTTTCGGCATCTGGTGGATGCTGGACGGCAAGGCCAACCGCCATACCGCCAACGACAACACCTCGGGTGTGATGACGCTGTTGGAGATCGCCTTGGCGCTGCCGCAGGAACTGCGTGACGATGTGTGCTTCGTGTGGTTTGACAACGAAGAGCGCGGCCTCTTGGGCAGCGGCGCCTTTGCCAAGAAGCACAAGGCGGCGAAACGCAGCGCTCTTGTCATCAATTTCGACTGCGTCAGCGACGGCGACAGTATTCAGTTCTTCCCCGGTAAAAAGGTGAAGAAAACGGAGACCATCGCCGCGTTGCGGGAAGCCTATGTGGGTACAGCGGAAAAGACGGTGGAGGTAGTGGAGAGCTTTGGTTTCTACCCCTCCGATCAAGCGGCCTTTACCTATGGCGTAGGTGTGTGCGCGCTGAAGAAGAGCAAACTTTTCGGTTGGTATATGGATCGTATCCACACGAAACGGGATACGGTGTTGGATGAGAAGAATATTGACCTGCTGCGGGAAGGTACGGTGCGGCTGGTACAATGGTTAGTGAATAAGGAAGAAACCCATGCATAAAGAAATTTTCGTGAAAGGCGCGCGGGAGAATAACCTGCAGAATATTGATGTAGCCATCCCCCGCGACCAGTTGGTGGTGCTGACAGGTCTCAGCGGCAGCGGCAAGTCCTCTTTGGCTTTCGACACCATCTATGCCGAGGGGCAGCGCCGCTATGTGGAGTCCCTCAGCTCCTATGCCCGTATGTTCTTGGGACAGATGGACAAGCCCGATGTGGACTATATTGAGGGCTTGAGCCCCGCCATCTCCATCGATCAGAAAACAACATCCAAGAATCCCCGCTCCACCGTGGGTACGGTGACGGAGATCTATGACTATATGCGCCTTTTGTGGGCGCGAGTGGGCACGCCCCACTGTCCCAAGTGCGGCAAGGAGATCCGCCAGCAGACGGTGGATCAGATCATCGACCGCATTATGGCCCTGCCCGAGGGGACACGTATTCAAGTGATGGCACCTGTGGTGCGTGGGCGCAAGGGTGAGCATGCCAAGGTCTTTGCCGATGCCCGCCGCAGCGGCTATGTCCGCGTCCGCGTGGATGGGCAGATGTACGAGTTGGACGAGGACATCACCCTCGCCAAGAATGTGAAGCACCACATTGACATCGTGGTGGATCGCCTTATCGTCCGTGACGATATTGCCAGCCGCCTCACCGACAGTGTGGAGACGGCCTCCCATCTCACAGGCGGCCTTGTGAGCGTCAACTTGGTGCGGGAGGAAGAAGATCTTCAGTTCTCTCAGAACTACGCCTGTGAGGACTGCGGTATCTCCATTGAGGAACTGGCGCCCCGCCTGTTCTCTTTCAATAACCCCTTCGGCGCTTGTCCAACCTGTACGGGTCTCGGCATGCAGCAGAAGGTTGACCCTGCGCTGGTGGTGCCCGATGAGAGCAAGTCGATTCTCGACGGTGCGGTGGTGGCCTCGGGTTGGAACTCCATCCGCTCCGACGGCATCTCCCGTATGTACTTTGATGCCTTGGCGAAGAAATATAATTTCTCCCTCCGCACGCCCTATGAGCAGCTCCCCGCCGCCGTGAAGGATGTGATCCTCTACGGCACGAAGGGTGAGAAGCTGACGCTGGAATACGATCAGCCTCGCGGCAAGGGTGTGCTGCACCAAGCCTTTGAGGGCATCGCCAACAACTTGGAGCGCCGCTATCGGGAGACCCAATCCGATGCCAGCAAGAAGGAAATTGAAACCTTCATGTCCGAGTGTCCCTGCCCCACCTGCCAAGGGCAGCGGCTGCGGAGCGAGGCGCTGGCGGTCACCGTGGGCGGCAAGTCCATCTTCGATGTGACCACCCTGTCCGTGGACGATGAGATCGCGTTTTTCGACAATTTGGAGCTTACGGAGCAGCAGAAGATCATCGCCGTGCAGATCTTGAAGGAGATCGGCGAGCGGCTGCGGTTCTTGCAGTCGGTGGGCTTGAGCTACCTCACCTTGAGCCGTTCCAGCGGCACGCTGTCGGGCGGCGAGAGCCAGCGTATTCGCTTGGCGACCCAGATCGGCAGCAGCTTAATGGGCGTTCTCTATATCCTCGATGAGCCCTCTATTGGTCTGCATCAGCGGGATAATGATAAACTTCTCGCCACTCTCCGTCACCTCCGGGATTTGGGCAACACCCTCATTGTGGTGGAGCATGACGAGGATACCATGCGCAGCGCTGACTATTTGATCGACATCGGCCCCGGGGCAGGCAGCCTCGGCGGTCGCGTGGTGGCGGCAGGCACGCCACAGGAGATCATGGAAAACCCCGACAGCTTGACGGGTCAGTATCTAAGCGGCAGAAAGAAGATCGAGCCCCCTGCCCAGCGCCGCAGTGGCAACGGTAAATGGCTGACGGTACGCGGCGCAAGGGAGAATAACCTTAAGAATATTGATGTATCCATCCCCTTGGGGACGCTGACCTGCGTGACGGGGGTGTCGGGCAGCGGTAAGTCCTCGCTGGTCAATGAGATCATCTTTAAGAAACTGGGCGCGGACTTAAACCGCATGAAGGCTTACGCAGGTAAGCACGACACTATCGAGGGCAAGGAGCATTTGGACAAGGTCATCGCCATTGACCAGAGCCCCATCGGGCGCACGCCCCGCTCCAACCCCGCTACCTATACAAGCCTCTTTAACGACATCCGCGACCTCTTCGCCTCTCTCCCCGAGGCAAAGCGCCGCGGTTATGGCCCGGGGCGGTTTTCCTTCAACACCAAGGGCGGACGCTGCGAAGCCTGCTGCGGTGACGGCGTGCTGAAAATCGAGATGCACTTCCTCGCCGATGTGTATGTGCCCTGCGAGGTATGCCGCGGCAAGCGGTATAACCGCGAGACGCTGGAAGTGAAGTATAAGGGCAAGTCCATCGCAGAAGTGCTGGAAATGACGGTGGATGAGGCGCTGCCCTTCTTCTCCGCTATCCCCAAGATCGCCCAGCGGTTGGAGACACTTCGGGATGTGGGTCTTGGCTATGTAAAGCTGGGGCAATCCTCCACCACCCTCTCGGGCGGCGAGGCACAGCGCGTAAAGCTGGCAACGGAGCTTTCCAAGCGCTCCACAGGCCGCACCATCTATATCCTCGATGAGCCCACCACAGGTCTCCACACCGACGATGTGAAGAAGCTGCTGCTGGTGCTGCAGCGGTTGGTGGATGCAGGCAATACGGTGTTGGTCATCGAGCATAATTTGGATGTTATTAAGTGCGCCGACTATTTGATCGACCTCGGCCCCGAGGGCGGCAATGGCGGCGGCAA
>JAZQMH010000059.1:0-10158 GCA_045543255.1 Vescimonas sp. | reverse complement strand
TGCATCCGAAAACGAATTAATTCCTATCATGCAGAAGTTTGAAAATACACTGCAAAAGGTGCATGATTACCAGGATTACGAGCAGATCCTTTCAGAAGCAGGGTTGCCATATCTGTGCAAGAAATATGGCTACGAGTGCTTTTTCCACGCACTATCTGTTGCAGAAGAAGAGTATTTGAATATCGATCCACTACTTCGCGGTTTCTTCACCTTGAATGAAATGGGAGATATGGTAGAAATCCTTACTCCACAACAAATACACGAACGATTGGAAGCGTTTTTTAAGAAAAAGGGGTTGCGGTAGACTATCCATTTGATTGATCTGCGCGAGGGTTCAAATCCCTCCGTTGCATGATGGCCCCACCTCTGCTATACTATCCCCAAAGGAGGTGAGCCCATGGATCAAGAATTTCGCCGCATTGTGCCCGCTGCCGATACGGCGGTGCTGTTCATCCACGGCATCGTGGGCACGCCACGGCACTTCGATGACCTTATCTCCCTCCTGCCCGATACGGTGTCTGTCCATAACCTGCTCCTCGCAGGTCACGGCGGCAGCGCCCGCGACTTTGCCCACGCCTCTATGAGAGAATGGGAGGCACAGGTGGAAGCTGCCATCGCCGCCCTCGCCGAGACCCACCAACACATCTACCTTGTCGCCCACTCTATGGGGACGCTGCTGTCCATAGAAGCCGCGGCGCACCATAAAGAGGTGGAAAAGCTCTTCCTTCTCGCCGTACCTCTCCGCATCGCCTTGACCCTCGCCATGGCACGCAACTCATGGAAGGTCTATCGCGGCATCATCGCTCCAGATGACCACGCCGCACTGGCGGCACAGCGGTGCTGCGGCGTAGCACAGACGAAGAATCCCCTCCCCTACCTTGGCTGGATTCCCCGCTTTTTGGAGCTGTTCTCCAAAATCCGCGCCGTGCGCAAGCTGCTGCCGAAGCTGACCACTCCCTCCTTGGCAGTGCAGTCCATGCAGGACGAGCTGGTTTCTCCCCGCGCCATGGACGACTTGCGGCGCAACCCCCACATTGCCCTCCTGCCCCTGCCCCGTTCGGGTCACTATTACTACCCACCCGCAGACAAGGAGGCGCTCCACGAGACGTTTTTGCGTTTCATCAATGTAACATGACCACTACAGGGACATCCCACGGGATGTCCCTGTTAATTTACAAATTCTTCATTGTCCCTTCCTTGAATCTCCCTACGGGTCGTGGTATAATTGCTCCTTGATATAGAACACACAAGAAAGGATCGCCCCATGTCCCTCTTTTCCCCTACGGGAATTCTCGCCCGCGGCACATATCGCGTCATCCGCGCCGCCGTAAAGCTCTTCTATCCCCGCATCCGTTTGGAAGGCTGGGAGAATGTCCCCGACGAGCCCTGCTTTTTGGTGGGCAACCACTGTCAGATGAACGGCCCCATTATCGCCGAGCTCTATATCCCCGGCAACCGCGCCATTTGGTGCGCTGGCGAAATGCTCCACGCCAAAGATGTACCCGCCTATGCCTACCGCGACTTTTGGAGCAACAAGCCCAAGTGGCAGCGCCCTTTTTATAAGCTCCTGTCCTATATCATCGCGCCTATCTCCGTCAGCGTCTTTAATAACGCCCACACCATTGCCGTGTACCATGACTCCCGCAGCATTACCACCTTCCGCCATACGGTAAGCGCCATTGCCGATGGTGCCAACGTGGTCATCTTCCCCGAGCATGACGCCGATTTTAACCACATTCTCTGCGAATTTCAAGAAAAGTTCGTGGATGTGGGAAAACTGTGCTACAAGCGGACGAAGCAAGTACCCGCTTTCGTCCCCATGTACTTAGCCCCCGATCTCAAGACCGCCTATTTCGGCAAGCCCATCCCCTACCCCACCGAATTGGGCACAGAGGAGGCACGGAAAGCGGTGTGCGACTATTTGACAGCGGAGATCACACGCCTCGCCGTGGAAGCGCCGCCCCACACCGTTGTCCCCTACCGCAACCAACCCCGCAAGACCTATCCCCGCAATATCTAATAAAGAGGTGACCCCTTTTTCCATGAAACGTCCCGTTGTTGATTATCGCAAACTGCGCTTTTCCAACATTACCTCCCCTCAGTACCGCCACGTGCTGCTGCTGTTGGGCTGGGTGTTCTATTTTTCCATGTATTTCCTTACGGAGAATCTCATCCCCGTGGAGCAGTGCCACCCCGTGTGGTGTCCCCTCGATGACATTATCCCCTTCTGCGAGTGGTTCATCATTCCCTATGTGGGGTGGTACGCGCTGGTGTTCCTGTCCTTAGGGTATTTCCTCTTCTACGACACCGAGGATTTCTCCGATCTTTCCAAATACATCATCGTCACGCAGGTGGTAGCCATGGCCTGCTACGTTATCTTCCCCACGCGGCAGGACTTGCGCCCCGAGGAGTTTGCCAACGAAAACGTCCTCACTGCCATCTGCGCCTTCCTCTACTCTTTCGACACCAACACGGGCGTGTGCCCCTCTCTCCATGTGGGGTATTCCCTGGGCCTGTTGTCGGTGTGGACGAAGCGGAAGGAGACCCGCCCTTGGTTCAAGGTCTTTATCATCGTGGCGGTCATCCTCATCTGCATGGCTACCGCCTTCGTCAAGCAGCACTCCGTGGTGGACATCTTCGCCGCCATCCCCGTATGCCTGCTGGCAGAATGGCTGGTCTACGGCAAACGCTACCGCCAAGGGGTTTTCAAAAAGAACTAAGAAAAAGAAGGAGCGTCCCGCAGGATGCTCCTTCTTTTCATCCTCTCTCCCCTCTTGCAAGGGCAATTCAGTTGTGCTATATTGAGCCATAGCGGAAACTCCGCCTTAACCATACCACAAAGGAGATGACCGTCTGTGGGAAAGCTGCGTGCTGCCCGTTCCCATGAGATCGATATGTGCTCAGGGCCTCTGCTGCCGAAGATCCTGTCCTTTGCCCTGCCTTTGGCGGCATCGGGTATTCTGCAGCTTTTGTTCAACGCCGCCGACATCGTGGTGGTAGGCCGCTGGGCGGGCGATAACTCCCTCGCCGCCGTAGGCTCCAATACCGCTCTTATTAACCTGTTGGTGAATCTCTTCATCGGCCTCAGCGTAGGTACCAATATTCTAGCCGCCCGCTTCGTAGGGGCTCAAAACCGTGAGGCCGTCCGCTCCACGGTACACACCTCCATGCTCTTGGCTCTTTTAAGCGGCATCTTTCTGGCCTTGGTGGGCTTCTTCGCCGCCGAGCCCATTCTCCATCTCATGCAGGTGCCTCCCGCCATTCTGCCCCTGTCGGCGCTATACCTCCGCATCTACTTTTTGGGCATGCCCGCCACCATGGTCTATAACTTCGGTGCTGCCCTTCTCCGCGCCGTAGGCGATACACGCCGCCCCCTCCGCTATCTCCTGCTCTCAGGCGTGGTGAACGTGGGGCTGAACCTCATCTTCGTCATCGTGCTGCACATGGATGTGGCAGGTGTGGCGCTGGCCACCGTCATTTCCCAGTGTCTCTCCGCCTTCCTCGTCACCCGCTGTCTCTGCCACGAAGCGGGCATTATCCACTTGGATCTGAAAGCACTGCGGATGGAAAAGCTCCGCTTGAAGCAGATCGCCGCCATCGGCATCCCCTCGGGCTTGCAGAGTACCGCCTTCGCCCTTTCTAACGTCATTATTCAGTCCTCTATCAACAGCTTTGGCGAAATCGTCATTTCCGGCAACACCGCCTCTGCCAACATTGAGGGCTTCATCCTCGCCGCTTTCAACGCCTTTTATCAGGCCAACGTGGCCTTCACCAGCCAAAACTACGGCGCGGGCCGCTGGGAGCGGCTGCGCCCCATCGCCGTCCGCTGCGTCCTCTGCTCGGCGACCACGGCGCTGGTGCTGGGCGTGGGTTCTTACCTATTGGGCGAAACGCTGCTGGGCATCTACAGCACCTCCCCCGCCGTCATTGCCGCCGGCATGGTGCGCTTGGGCTATGTGGCTCTGCCCTATATCCTCGGCGCGCTGATGGACTCCATCGTGGGCTCTATCCGCGGCATGGGCTACTCGGTGCTGCCCATGGTGGTGACGCTGCTGGGCGCCTGCGGCCTCCGCCTTCTCATCATCGCCACCGTCTTTCAGCTCCCCCAGTACCACACGGTGGACACCATCTACCTCTCCTACCCCATCACGTGGACGGTGACGTTCCTTGCCCATGTGGTGTGCCTCGCCATCGCCTTCCGCCGTCTCAGAAAGCGGGATGCCAACTGGAAACACCACCATCTCACCCTCCGCCATTAACGATACTGCATACGATCCCTGTCCCGCCTTCCGTACAGAAAAGGCGGACAGGGATCGTTAGCTTTTTAACCAAATTTTGTCAAAATTTTTCTTGCAATTTGACGAATAATATTTTATGATGCAGATAGACGGAATTTGCGGAAATCTTATTCTTATGAGGTAAGCAAAACAAATGACAACATACTTTTTTAACATCGTTTCCCTGTTGGGCGGTCTCGCCCTGTTCCTCTTCGGCATGGACGTCATGGGCAAGGCTCTGGAGCGTCAGGCGGGTGGTAAATTGCAGACCATCCTCGCCAAGATGAGCTCCAATGTTTTCAAGGGCTTTTTGCTTGGCTTGGCGGTCACTGCCGTCATCCAGTCCTCCTCGGCAACCACTGTCATGGTCGTTGGCTTCGTCAACTCTGGCATCATGACGCTGAAGCAGGCCGTGGGCGTCATCATGGGCTCCAACATCGGTACTACCGTGACCGCTTGGATCTTGTCCCTCTCCGGCTTGGAGGGCGACAGCTTTATTATCAACCTCTTCAAGCCCATGACCCTCGCCCCTCTGGTGGGTATCGTCGGCGCAGCCCTTTTCATGTTCTCCAAGAGCGACAAGAAGAAGGGTATCGGCACCATCGCACTGGGCTTCCTCGCGTTGATGGTGGGTATGGACGTGATGGGCGATGCCATGGCCTTCTTGAAAAACGAGCCTTGGTTTGCCCAGCTGATGATCTCCTTCACCAACCCCATCCTCGGCATTATCTTCGGCGCACTGTTGACGGCGCTGATCCAGTCCTCCTCCGCTTCTATCGGTATTCTACAGAGCCTGTGCTCCACCGGCGTGGTGACCTTCGGCGCAGCGCTCCCCATCATCTTGGGTCAGAACATCGGTACTTGTATCACCGCCATGATGGGCGCTATCGGCGCTAACCGCAACGCACGGCGCACTGCCCTTGTCCACCTCCTCTTCAACGTGGTGGGCGTGGGCCTCTTCTCCGTGATTTTCTACGGTCTCGGCATCTTCATCGACTGGGCCTTCCTGACGGAGACCGCCAAGGCATGGGACATCGCCGTGATTCACACCCTCTTTAACGTGGGCGCAACGGCTGTGCTGATGCCTATGAATGGTCTGCTTGTGAAGCTGGCTTACCTCTTTATCCCTGCCGAGCCCGTCCATCAGGCTCCTGTGCTGCTGGATGAGCGTCTGCTGGCTACCCCCGCCGTGGCCGTGCAGCAGGCACACTCCGTGGCTACCAAGATGGGCCGCGATGCCGC
This sequence comes from Vescimonas sp., assembly GCA_045543255.1. GTDB lineage: Bacteria > Bacillota > Clostridia > Oscillospirales > Oscillospiraceae > Vescimonas. The sequence goes on along the minus strand of JAZQMH010000059.1, from coordinate 4,639 downwards.
AGACGCCATGCACTACGCCATGAAGCTGACGGAGAACTTCGATCAGAAGACTTACGACAAGGTCATCGCCCTTGAGGACGAGACCGACAGCCTCGAGGATATGCTGGGCACCTACCTCCTCAAGCTCTCTGCGGAGAACCTGTCGGTGGAGGATAACCGCAGCCTCAATACCCTCCTCTACTCCATCGCCGACATTGAGCGTATCGGCGACCACGCTGTGGAAGTGGCCAAGGCCGCACAGGAGATGCACACCAAGAGCATCGTCTTTTCCGCCGAGGGACAGGAGGAGCAGGTCATCCTCCGCCGCGCCGTGGAGGATGTGGTGGAGCGCACCATCCGCGCCTACGCCGCCTTTGACCGCAACGAGGCCATGAAGGTGGAGCCCCTGCGCCGCGTGGTCAACACCTTGATCCGCGAGATCAAGTCCCGCCATGTCCGCCGCCTCCGCGACGGCATCTGCACCGTGGAGCACGGCTTCGTGGTGGAGGATATGCTGACGGCCTTCGGTCGTACCGCCGACCACTGCTCCAACGTGGCTGTGGAGATCTTGCAGGTCAGCGAGGGCAAGCTGGAAGCCCACGGCTACCTCTCCGACCTCAAGGCAGGTAAGCTGGACGAGTCCGTTGCCTACGACCAGCGCATGGAGCGCTACACCCAGGACTACTTCATCGACGATGAGGAATTCAAGTAATCCCCTATAACAAAAGACACCCGAAACGAGCCGTTTCGGGTGTCTTTTTATTGCATTTTATGGTTTATACCGCGTACCACATGACGCGCTTGCCCTCAATGCGGACTTCCAGCCGTCCGTTCTCCTTGAGGTAGCTCAAGTAAGACCGCACCGTGCTGCCAATGAGGACGTACTGCTGGTGGGTCATCTCAAGGCAGTAATCCTCAAAGAGGTTGTAAAGCAGCTCTTCCCACGTGGTGCCATCGGCGCAGAAGGCCACGATGTGCTCTGCGATCTCCTCGGTGGCGGCAATGTTGAAATTGGCAAGAGGGGCAATATCCTCGGCAGGTGCGGCGTGACTGGGGACATAGACCTTGGCACCCAGCTCCGGCAGCTTGCGGAGGGTGTCGATGTACGCCGCCACATCGTAAATAAAGCCCACGCGGTACTTCTCAATGGTCTCTTGGGAGGACAGGCAGTCGGCGATGAAGGCCGTACCGTCAGGCAGCAGGAAGCCCACCTGATGGAAGAAGTGACCCGGCAGGGGGAGGATCTTCACCTCAGCGGGGAAACGGGGATCGGTAAAGGGCGTTACCTCGCAGGGCTGTGCCATCAAGAACTTGTGGCGCAGTTCCTTATAGGGGAAACCGCCGTAGAGGAAGGCGGGCTCAAACTCGGGATAGGCCGTCACCGCGCCCTCCATGCCGCCGGCGAACACGGGGCAGTCGTACTGCTTCTGCAAATAGGCGCAGCCGCCCACATGGTCGGCGTTGGAATGGGTCACCAAAATGCCGCGGCAGCGCCAGCCCTGTGCGTCCAGTTCCTTGCGGGTGCGGCGGCCTGCGTCCTTATCCGAGCCGCTGTCGATGAGATAGACCTCATCGCTGCCCTCGGGGCGATAGATGCCGATTTTGGCGGGGCTCTCCAAATAATAGCTCTGAGGGCCTACCTGACGGAGTTCATACATAGCTTCGTCCTCCTTTATTCTAATGCGTCGCGGCTTTCAAACACATCGCGGATAGAGCCATAGCGGTCAACGGGAGGTGCAGGCGCTTCCTCAGCGGGAGCATAGGCACCGCCCTTCATCTGCAGCTCCTGCCACTGCTGGCGGGTAATGAGCACCTGACGGGGCTTACTGCCCTCGAAGGGGCCCACGATGCCACGCTCCTCCATCTGGTCAACAAGGCGCGCCGCGCGGGAATAGCCCAGCTTCAAGCGCCGCTGCAGCATGGACACGGAGGCTTGTCCCGTTTCAAAGATGACCTCCACAGCAGCGGCCAGCATCTCGTCGCAGCCCTCGCCGCCCTCGGATTCGGCGGCGGCAGCGCCCGAAGAGCCGCCCTTGCCGCCCTTCTCGCTCTGCTTCATAGCCTCTTCAATCTTCTCCATGACCTCGTTGGAGTAGTCGGCCTCGCCGCTCTCCTTGACGAAGTTCACCACACGCTCGATTTCCTCGGGGGTGATAAAGCAGCCCTGCACGCGGGTGGGCTTATTATCGCCCAAGGGGAAGTACAGCATATCGCCCTTACCCACCAGCTTTTCTGCGCCGGGGGTATCGAGAATGATGCGGGATTCCATAGCGGAGGCCACAGCGAAGGCGATACGGCTGGGGATGTTGGCCATCATGAGGCCCGTAATCACATCAGCGGAGGGTCGCTGGGTGGCAATGACAAGATGGACGCCTGCGGCACGACCCATCTGTGCCACGCGGCAGATGGATTCCTCCACCTCCTTGGCGGCAACCAGCATCAAGTCTGCCAGCTCGTCGATGACCACCACCACGGTGGGTAGCTTCTTCAGTCCCTCTTCCTCGCTGCCCTCCACAAGGGCATTGAAGCCCGCCAAATCCTTCACGCCACGCTCAGAGAACATCTTGTAGCGCTTCATCATCTCAAAGACGGCCCACTGCAGCGCGCCCGCCGCCTTCTTCGGGTCGGTGACCACGGGAATCAGCAGATGGGGGATGCCGTTATAGGGGGCAAGCTCCACCATCTTGGGGTCCACCATGATAAAGCGGACTTCCTCGGGGGTAGACTTATAAAGAAGGCTCACAATTAAGGAGTTGGTACACACGGACTTACCCGAGCCTGACGTACCTGCAATCAGCACATGGGGCAGGCGGGCAATGTTGCCCACGATGGCGTTGCCGCCGATGTCCTTACCCACGGCGAAGGCCACGGTGCTGGGATGCATGACGAAATTGCGGCTCTCCACCACATCGCGGATGCGGACGGAGGTGACGGTGCGGTTGGGCACTTCGATGCCCACGGCGGCAATTTTGCCGGGGATGGGGGCAATACGCACGCCCGTTGCACCGAGGGCAAGGGCAATATCGTCAGAGAGGTTGGTGAGTTTACTAAGCTTCACGCCTTGGTCGAGGGTGAACTCATAGCGGGTCACGCTGGGGCCACGCACCACCTCACCGGGCTTGGCATCCACGCCGAAGGAGGTGAGGGTGTCGGCCAAGCGGCGTGCGTTTTCGCGGAGCTCTGCCCCTGCCGCCATGGCGTTGTTGTCCGTATTTTCCTCCAACAGGGTGATGGGGGGATAGCGATAGACCTCCTCATCCTCTGCCAGTTCCTTCTCGATGGCCTCGCTGACCTCGGCGGCGGCGCTGTCCACCTCCTCCTTTGCGCTGGCCTTGCGGCGGCGCAGGGGCTTGCCCTCCATCACAGGAGGCTGCTCGCTCTCAACGGCTGCCACTTCCTCCACAGGGGCGCTCTGCTCACCCAAGGAGGCGTCCCACACCTCGGCGGGCGTCTTAATATCCCCTGCCCGCTGGGGGAAGAAGGAGGCCGCAGCGGGGGTAAAGAGGGGCTTTTCCTCCACCTCGCCCTCCAAGGGGATGTGAATGTCCTGTTTCTTAGTCTTGGGCGCGGCCTTGGCGTTCTTGGCCTCTTCCTTGGCCTTGCGCTCTGCCATGATGCGCTCCTGCTCTTCCAGTTCCGCGTAGGCGGCGTCACGCTCTGCCTTCCGCTCACGGGCTCTCTCCATCAGCTCACGGGGCTTGATGCGCAAGCCTGCAATAAGGCACACCACCAGCAGCACCAACATGACGATGGAGGTCACCACTTCGCTTACCAGTGCTGCGCCCGCCTCGGCGATAATGCCGCCCAGCGCGCCGCCGCACTTCATCTCCTGTCCCGCCGCCCACAGGGGCTTGAGATACTCCATGGTATAGCCGTAGGGCTCTTTGCACAGCCACACATGGAGCAGCGTGCCAAGGAGCAGGGGCAGCACGAGGATGCAGAAGCTCCGCAGCACCACAGGCCGCTTCTTATGGTTGATAAGGCACACGCCGCAGTAACCCAGCGCCAGCGCCACCAAATAGTAGCCGTAGCCAAACAGGCCCGTCAGCACCTTGCTGAGGAATGCCAGCACCGTGGCATCCACGCCGAAATAGGTCACCAGCACGCACAGTGCCAGCAGCAGGAACACCACGCCGACGGTCAAACGCAGGGCATGGTTATAAGGCGGGGTCTTGACCCGCTGCTTACCGCTGGCAGCCTTCTTAGGGGCCGGCTTTTTTGCAGTTGTTTTCTTCTGTGTATTTGCCATAGGAACCCTCACTTAATAGCGCAGAGCAGCAGCGTTAAGAGACCCACTGCCCAGCAGTAATAGGAGAATGCGCCGAAGCGACCCTTTTGGGCAATCATCTTCAGCAGTCGAATACAGGCGTAGCCCACCACGGCGGCGGTGATGACGCCCACCATGTACATGGGCACCTCTGCCCAAATAATGCCGTCCTTGAAAGCATCCACAAGGCTCAGCACGTTGGCGCCGAGGATGGCGGGGATGGACATCAAGAAGGAAAAGCGGACGGCGAAGGAGCGCTCATAGCCGCAGAAGCAGCCTGCCGTAATGGTCATGCCGCTGCGGGAGATGCCGGGCATGGTGGCGATAGCCTGCCCAACGCCCACCACGAGGGCATCCAGCAAGGTGGCGTTCTTCGCCGTCTTTCTGCCCTTA
>JAZQMH010000058.1:0-3285 GCA_045543255.1 Vescimonas sp. | reverse complement strand
GCAGCACGGGGGCCGGGACGACCGCCGCCCTCGGGGACGACGATGTGCCAGGTGAACTCACCATCGGAGTAAGCGCGGGTATCCTCGGGAGCGGTGAACATACGCTCAACAGCGGCGAACTGGACACCGACGGTATCCTCCAGCCAGTCGATGGTGGAGCCGGACTTGAAGTAATAGTCGCGAACCAGACGGGCGTTGACATTGTAGTGGGTGTAGAACATGTGCTTACGGAAAGCCTCACCGGGGGTCAGAGCGACCATGGAGGCGCGCTGGAAACGAGAGCCGATACCGAGGGGGCCCATACCCATGTTGGCAGCACCACCGGTGGTGTTACCCTTCTCGAAAACCAGGGTCTTCAGACCGTTCTCAGCGGCGGTAGCAGCAGCAGACAGACCGGACAGACCGGCTGCGACGACGATGACATCAGCTTCCATCTTCTTCATGACAGTATTCTCCTTAAAAAAATATTTTTTGGGGTCTCTTCCTTGGGGTTTACTACGTTAAAACGGTTCTTCGACCGTCTTGAACTACAACTTGCTGCGCGGGGGGGTATTCTCCTGCATTTTGGACTACAGCGTTCAACTTTCATACAACCCTGACAAAATGTAGAATTTATACAAAAAAGGTAAACATACTAGCCCAATTTGTGCATTATCATATACATTATAAAAAAAGCCATCGGATTCGTCATCCGATGGCTGTCAAATATGAGGGGTGCTATAAGCCGTATTTTGCAACGTTTGTCGGAAAAAACAGCGCAATCACATAAAATCAATGCTGTCCACCGTTCCGCGACGCTTCAAATAGTCCATCATGCGGAAGGAAAACTCGTAGGCGAAGAGGCGGTCGGCATCGTAAATATCCACATCCAAGATCTCGGCGATCTTGTTCATACGGTAGAAAAAGGTGCTCTTATGGATGTGGAGCTGCTCGGAGGCAGCAGAGGCGCTGCGGCCGCAGGAAATGTAGGTGCGGAGAGTCTGCAAAAGGTCGGTGCGGTACTTCTTATCGTACCCCGCGATGATGCGGATGTCGGGGAAAATCTTGGAGCGCATACGGTCACGGTCATGGCGGGAGAACATATGGTTGACGTACTCCTGCTCATAGTCGTAGATGCGGATATCATCGGCGCGGCTCTCCAAACAGGCATCGGCCTGCTCCAAAGCGAAACGGACATCCAGCAGGGACGTATGGTAGAAGCTGACACCGCAGATCATGCAGTTAAACTCCAAAAACTTCTCCAGCGCCTGACGGTCACGGTCACGGAAGGGGCGGGGCTCGGCGCTGGGCAGCAGCAGGATCAACTTTCCCTGCACCACGCCCACCATGCCCTCGGGGAAGATGCTCAAAAGCTGGTCGTAGTAATACTTACTGGCGGCGTGGACATTCTCGGGATCGTCAAAAGAGAAGCACAGCATGAAGTAGTAGGGCTGGGCCTTGCGGTTGAGCTGACGGAGGCGGCGCTCGGCGAACTCCTCGGAGCTGAAATGACCGCTGAGAAGCTCCTGCAGGAAGTACTCGTACTTCAAGCCGCTCTCCACGGCGAAGGCATCGTTCTTCTGCATCTCGATGGCCAGCACCTGACCGAGATAGTCCACTACCTCCAAATCAAGAGGGGTAAAACCACCCTCGCGGCCCGGAGAGAACATATAGGCCACCACGGCGCGGTTGATGCGGACGGGCTGGAACAAGATCTCGTTGGGGAAACGTGAGTCGCGGCAGACATAGGGACGGTGGGACTCCATGATGTGGGCCATGTGGTTTTTCTGCTCCATCTCCTCAGACAGATCCAGCTTCAAATACTGTCTGCCGTTCATCATGTCGAAGTCGTCGGGGGCCATAACGGTGGGGGTGGGCACGGCGGCCATGACGCCGAAACTGGTGTCGCACAAGGTCATGGGCAGATGCACCACATCGTAGGCGATGCGCATATAGTGCTGCAGGGAGTGCTTCGATTGCAGAGCCGTAAACAGTTCCCGTTTGGCGCGCTCCAATTCCTGCTGCAGTTTATCCTTGGTCATAGGACTACCTCCTCTTTCCTTCTCATTTTTCTTATTCCCTAGTATATCCGACAAAGGTCGGAAAATCAAGCAAAAAGAATGACGGACGCCGATAAAAGCGTCCGTCATTTGTTGAAAGGGGGTTTTATTACCGCAGCTTAAGGAGGGGCAATACCTCACGGGCAAAGACCTCGGGGATCTCGCGGGCGGCATTGTGACCGCCGGAGACAACGTGCAAAGGACAATCCAGCAGCTTGGACACGCGCTCAGCGCAGACCCAAAGGGGCATACCCTCGCTGTCGCTGCCACGGAGGAGGGCGGGATGCACCTCGGCGGGCAGGGAGGGCACCATGAGGTCACGGTCGAAGCCGTGGCGGAACTCATAGCGCATAAACTGGAGACCATTGGTCATAAAATTGTCCATTTCCGCCTCGGTCATAGGCTTATCGGCGGTAGAGGAGCTCTCCGAGAGGAACAGCAGGAAGCGGTTAAGGGCGCGGGTGAACTTGCCCTTATCCAGCGACTGATGGATGCTCTCAATATGCTCCCAGCCGGTGCGGTCATCCTCCATCAGCGCATAGATGGGGGGCTCATGGATGAGGACGCGCTCCACCATCTCGGGATGATAGCCTGCGAAGAAGCCGGCAATAGCACCGCCGCAGCTGCAGCCGATGACGACAGCCTTCTCACCGGGGGCGAGGCTCTCCACCACGAAGGCGGCATCGTCACCCTGCCCGATGAAATACTCCTTGCAGCTCTGACCCTCGGGGTCAGTGCCGCGGACAGAGCGACCAAAGCCGCTGCGGTCATAGGAGATGACGCGGTAATGCTCAGCCAAGTAAGGGCCAAGCTCATAGAAGAACTCGCTGTCCACCGCTGCGCCGTGGATCAGCAGCAACGGCTGACCCTCGCCGATGGTGCGGCAGAAAAAGGTGCTGCCGTCATCGCGGTGAAGGAGATGTTCCTGCCACTGCATGGCTTACTTCTTCATGCCCGCAGCGCGGACGGCGGAGATGACGATGTTGCCCTTCAGCTCAGACACGGGAGCGCCGCGGGAGCAGTCGCACACGATCTTGCGGAAGCCCTGCAGCATGGGGCCGTAAGCGTCGGCCTTACCGAACTGCTGGATCAGCTTCACGGCGATGTTGCCCACGTTCAGGTCGGGCCAGACGAGGACGTTGGCCTTACCTGCCACCTTGCTCTCCTCCTTGACCTTCTTGGCGGCCACGGCGGGAACGATGGCGGCATCCAGCTGGAACTCACCCTCGATAGCCAGATCGGGACG
>JAZQMH010000057.1:0-9077 GCA_045543255.1 Vescimonas sp. | reverse complement strand
CTCCATCTCGTAGAAGCAGCCGGAAGCCCATGCCTGCTTGTCAACCAGCAGCTGATCCCAAGTCTGAGCGATAGCGTAGGGCAGATCGTTGGCATCCATCAGAGCGCACCACTCCTCGAGGGTACGGGTAGCCATCAGTTCCACCATGAAGGCATAGAACTCGTCCAGATTGGCCTGCAGGTTGGTCTGGGGATAGAAGCGGGGATCCTCAGCCAGCTCGGGATGACCGGCAGCGGTCATGAAGATGGGATAGTGACGGTTGTACTGGGGCATGGCGATCTGCAGCCACTTGTTGTCCTTGGTCTTGTGTGCCACGGTCAGGGGGTTGGCGATCTGACGGCGGCTGATGGGATACTGGCTGGAAACATCGCCGTACTGGCTGGCCTGCAGCATCAAGGACACGTCCCAAATAGCGGTGTGGAACAGGGACACCACGACACGGTCGCCCTGACCGCAGGTCTTGGCGCGATACAGAGCACCCAGAATACCGGCAGCCAGATAGATACCCACCTGATGATCGCCGAAGCCGGGGATGGTCAGCATGGGGACGGCCTCCTTGTCAAACAGGGTGCCCAGCACACCGCCGCGTGCGAAGAAGGCAGTGTAGTCGAAGCCGGGCAGATCCTTGTCGGGGCCCTTCTCGCCGTAGCCGGAGACGAAACCGTACACCAGAGCGGGGTACTTCTCATGGAGGGTCTCGTAGTCGAGGCCGGCCTTCTTCAGGGGGTTCTGACGCCAGTTGGTGATGAAAATATCCGCCTCGGCGATCAGCTTCTCCAGGGCCTCACGGCCTGCAGGAGTCTTGGTGTTCAGTGCGATGCACTTCTTGTTGGCGTTTTCCAGGGTGTAGGTGGTATCCTCGCGGTAGTCCTGAGGACGGCCCTCGTTGACAGCGGTGAAACGCAGGGGATCGCCGCCGGTAGCCTCTACCTTAATGACCTCAGCACCGAGGTCTGCCAGATAGCGGGCGCAGCAGGGAGCAGCGATGAAGGTAGCCAGTTCAACGACCTTGATACCTTCCAGGGGGCGCTTGATCTCGCTCATAGTCTTGTTTCCTCCTAAACTTTTCTCTCAATTACGCGATTACATCATCAGCATGTCGCGGAAAGTCTCGATATTGGTACGGGCCTGCTCATAGTGGGCCATCTGACGGTCGGTCTCCACGATGGTGACGGGGATACCGGCAGCTTCACAGGCACGCTTGATGGGCACGTAGTCGAACTCCTCGGGGTCGCAGAACTTGGTCATGACCACCAGCACACCGGCGATGCCGCGAGCCTTCACGGTGTCCACGATCAACTTCACACGGAGCTTCTCCTGATCGTACAGAACGGAGCAGTTGTCCATGTTGGCAAACTTCTCGGCAAGGGCGGTCAGGGCATCGTCACCGGCGGGGACGTCGGTGCGATACTGACGGGACTGGGCGGCGATATCGTCAGCGGCGATGTACAGGCCCATCTCATCGAGAATGGCATTGAACTGAGGGGCGTCAGCCAAGATACCGGACACCAGAATGGGCTTCTTGCCGCGGCCTGCGGGAGCGGCCTCGAGAGCGGCGATCAGCTCTTCAATAATGGCGGTATGCTCGCTCTTCTCCATGAAGAAAGCGGACTTGAAGGCGTCGCTGCGCTGAGCGGCAGTGACCTCGGGATGCTTGGCCAGCACCTCGTCCAGCTTACGCATGGCGGCGTTGTGGCGGTTATAGACCTCGCAGGAAGCGCGGAGAGCAGCGTTATCAAACTTGCCGCCCAGCTTCTCCAGCTCAGCCACCACACGCTCATAACCGGCGCGGGTAAAGGCAACGCCGAAAGCGGGCTTACGGTTCTGGGGGTAGGTCATGGGAATGAAAGGAATGTCCTTCACGGCATACTTCCAGTTCTGACCCAAGGTCTTGAGGGTGTCGCACAGGGAGGGGATGATGATGGCGCTGGCGCCTTCATACACGCCGACCATGCCCAGCTCCAGAATAGACTGTGCAATGGAGCAGAGGAAGGCAGGGCAATACTCCTTGGCGCGATTCAGTTCCATATCGCCGCCCCAAGCGCCCATGGGGATGAAGCCCATAGCGTGGACGATCTCCTCGGGGGTGTAAACGGGGGCGCACAGCACCACCTTCTTGCCCTGAGCAAGATAGGCGTCCATCTGTGCCTTAGGATTCAAAGCTACCTCGTGGAGCTTCTCAAAAATCTCAGTATGCGTCATGGTTACATCGCTCCTTTCGCAGCTTTATTGGCATCCATGATCTCCACCAGACCCTGTACGCGGGTGTCGTACTGTGCCTCGGAGAAGTTACGGGGATCGGCCTGATCGCCGTCGAAGCTGGTGACGGGAATATCGCAGGCCTCACCGATCTGACGGCTCATCTCATACATGAAGCCGCTCCACAGCTTGCAGGAACGGTTAGTGTGGACCAGCAGACCCTCCACGTTGTTGTCCTTGCACAGCTTAATGCGCTTATCGCGTGCCTTCTCCAGATTGATGGCGTTGGGCACGGCGCAGTAAGCGCGGATCATACCCTCGAAAGAGTTGTAATCGAAGCCGAATGCGTCGGCGTAGATGGTGGTGACCATGTTGATGCCGCGGGACTTAAGACCCGTGGAGGTCACGCGCAGGTAGGGCCAGCAGGCGATACCCTCGAACATGATGCGGTACTTCTCCTCGGTACGGAAGGTGGAAGTGCCGTTGGCGTGGTTGTCCATGTACTCCTTGTACAGCGTCTCCATTGCCTCACCGGCGGTCTCCTTACCACGGGCGGTGACCATGACGGCCATGTGGTTGAGGAGGTCAAAGCCGTTGAAGGGAGAGGGGGTGTACTTGGCGCAGGCGGTGGCGGCCAGCCATGCGCGGCTTGCGCGGCAGGAGAAGCCCGTCACTTCCTGGAACTTATCGTCGTCCCACTTCAGACCGAACAGCTCCTCCAGCTTTGCCACCACATCCCAGAACTGGGCAGAGACGTAGTCGACGATGGACTGGGGCACGTCGTAGTCGGGGTTGAAGGGGATGTCCAGCATCAGCATGGGCACGCCCAGATCCTGTGCCAGATTCTCATACCACTTGATCATGCAGTTGCAGATGTTGTTGCAGCACAGCACCACATCGGGCATGGCCACTTCCTGCTCGGGGCACTCCTTCAGCTTTGCGTAAGCCAAAGAGATTCGTGCGTAAGCGCAGATGTCGTTGGAATAGCCATCGGCCTCTGCCACGTTGCACATGCGCTCGCCGGCGCCGCGGGCGGCGATACCGGCTGCCTGGTTCTCGGGGTACACGGTGGCGATCCCCAGCGTCTCGGGGATCTCGACGGGGAAGTTGCTGGATACCCATGCCACGATCTTGCCTTCCTTCTTTGCCTGGAAAGCGTCGGTGTAGGCATCGGCGGCGATTTTGCCCAGCTTGTACTTGGCGGAGTTGGGATCCACCGGCTTGGGCGCCTTCTTGACTTCTTCTGCCATAACGGTTCCTCCTTGTTGTTTTCTCTATCCTCTATGTTGAAATTTTTAAAAGTTACCGGAATAAACCTGATCTGCCTGACGCCATGCGTAGAGCGCCGCGCCGATGGCACCGAAATACTGTGCCCGGGGGTCGAAGGAGATCTCCGTGTTCAGCGCCTCCGCCATATAGCGGCGCGCCGCCTCATTGCGGGCCACACCGCCGGACATACACACACGCTGTGTAATACCGGCACGCCGCGCCAGCGCCGCCACGCGGGTGGCTACGCTCTGACAGATACCCGCCACCAGGTCTGCCTGCTCCACGCCGTTAGCCATCTGACTGATGACCTCGGACTCGGCAAACACGGTGCAGGTGCTGGAGATGGGGGCAGGCTTGTCGCTCTTGGCAGCAATGGGGCCCAAATCATTGATGTCGAGGCACAGGATGTTGGCCATGACCTCCAAGAATCGACCTGTACCGGCGGCACACTTGTCGTTCATAATGAAGTTGCTCATGCGACCGTCCGCCGTCAGGGAGATGATCTTGGCATCCTGTCCGCCGATGTCGATGACGGTGCGCAGATCGGGGAAGATGAAGCGACCGCCCAGTGCGTGACAGGTCAGCTCGCTGACCTCGCCGTCGGCGCCGCGGAACTTATTGCGTCCGTAGCCCGTGGCGATAACGCGCTCCATATCCTCGCGGGAAAGACCGCTCTCCCTCCACAGACGGGACAGGGCTTCCTCGGGGCCGCCGGTACCCAGACCGCCCCGCTGGAGGCTGGTGGCTACCAGCTCTGTGCCGTCCTTCAAAATGGCGCATTTGGAGGTCGTAGAACCAATATCAATACCCAGTGTATACATGCGGTATGCCTCCCTTCCGCGCCATGGGCGCAACAAAACTAACTGGTCTTACCAGTCTGCCTTCATTATACTCGTTTGTTAAAAAAGTGTCAACTATATGTTCCCACCAATATTTCACCTTTTCTTTGTATATAATACCGAGCCGCACTTTAAACGGTCAAAGAATTTGTACTTTTTCCGCAAATTAACTTAAAAAAGCGAGGCCGAAGCCCCGCTTTTTACTGCGCCTTTTCTTCACCCTCGGACAGCTTCTGTTTCCCAATGGCCATACCCTTCCATTGGGTGGGTAAAGCGTGTCCGATCATGGGAAACAAATTGTCCGTGTCGCAGGTGCGCTGTACGTTGTATGTGCCGTACATGTTGATGAGTTCCCCCACCGATTCCGGCGGCGAGGAGAACTGGTGGATGTCGGGGGTCGCGTCGTGGGGCAAGCCCTCTCTGCGCTTTCTAGCCATAAAAAATCACCTCTGTCCCTAGTGTGGACAGAGGCAGTTCGTTTTATGTTATTTTTTATATTTTTCCGCGTCGAAATCACGGACACGCTCGCCCAGCTTGGTGTCCTCCACGTAGACCACGTTCACCTCTTCAAAGGCGAGACGCATGGCAAAATCCTTGGCCTCGTAAATGTCGTTGGTCTGGAAAAAATCGCGGAACTCCTCCTCGTTTTCCCGACGCCACATGACGTGAAAGCGAAACTCGTGCATAGAAACTTCTCCTCAAAAAATAGGGGTGTATTTTTCAGTATACCCCGTGGAACAGAAAAAATCAACGGTGGGTTTTGCCAAAATTTTTCCTCCTTTTTCTACACCATTTTCCCCCTTTTTCTCTTTCCTAACGAGCGGCGATGCTGTATAATGGCGATTGTGATTTTAAGATGGGGGTGTGTTTGAGTTGAAGATTGGTTTTGATAATGAAAAGTATTTGGAGCTGCAGGCCGAGCATATTCGTGAGCGCCGCGCCCGCTTCGGCGGTAAGCTGTATTTGGAGTTTGGCGGCAAGCTCTTTGACGACCATCACGCCTCCCGTGTGCTGCCGGGATTTAAGCCCGACAGCAAGATCAAAATGCTGGAGACCATGCGTGACGAGGTGGAGATCATCGTCACCATCAACGCCGGCGATATTGAGAAAAATAAGCTTCGGGGCGACTTGGGCATCTCCTATGATGAAGATGTGCTGCGCCTTATCGACGTGTTCCGCTCCTTGGGCTTCTATGTAGGCAGCGTGGTCATCACCCGCTATACCGGTCAGCCCAACACCGATGCTTTCATCAAGCGCCTTACGGAACTGGGGGTAAAGAGCTACAAGCACTATCCCATTGCCGGCTATCCCAACGATGTGGCCCATGTGGTGTCCGACGAGGGCTTGGGCCGCAACGAGTACATCGAAACCTCCCGCTCCGTCATCGTTATGACCGCTCCCGGCCCCGGCCCGGGCAGCGGTAAAATGGCCACCTGCCTGTCCCAGCTCTACCACGACCACAAGCGGGGCGTGGTGGCCGGCTACGCCAAGTTCGAGACGTTCCCCATCTGGAACCTGCCGCTGAAGCATCCGGCCAACCTGGCCTACGAGGCCGCCACCGCCGACCTGGACGACGTGAACATGATCGATCCCTTCCACCTCCAGGCCTACGGCCAGACCACCGTCAACTATAACCGCGACGTGGAGGTGTTCCCCCTCCTCAACGCCATCTTCCAGCGGATCTACGGCGAGTCCCCCTATAAATCTCCCACGGATATGGGCGTCAACATGGCGGGCAACGCCATTATGGACGATGCCGTGTGTCAGGATGCCAGCCGCCTGGAGATCCTGCGCCGCTATTATACCGGCGCGGTGGATCGGGTCAAGGGCAAGTGCGACGACACCTTGATCTACAAGCTGGAAATGGTCATGCAGCAGGCAGGCGTCACCGCCGATTACTGTCCCGCCGTTGCCGCCAGCTTGAAAAAAGCGGAGGAATCCGGCGTGGTAGCCGGCGCAATGGTGCTGCCCGATGGCACGGTGGTCACCGGTAAGACCTCCCCCCTGCTGGGTGCTTCCTCTGCCCTTCTTTTGAACGCGCTGAAATGTCTGGCGGGCATTGACAAGAAGCTGGAGCTGATCCCCGCCTCCGTCATCGAGCCCATCAGCCGCATGAAGACCACCTATCTCAGCCACCGCAATCCCCGTCTCCATTCCGACGAGGTGCTGCTGGCGCTGGCTATCTCCGGCCTTACCAATCCCCTCGCCGCCATGGTGGAGAAGTATCTCCCCGCCCTCAAGGGCTGCGACGCCCACTTCTCCGTCATCATCTCCGAGGAGGATATTAAGCTCTACCGCCGCCTCGGCATCAATGTCAGCTGCGAGCCCAAATACGAGATCAAGCGTCTCTACCACGGATAAATGGTAAGCCCCACCCGCCACGGGTGGGGCTTTTTTTACACGCCTTTGTACTTTCTCCTCGTGGCAAGGCCGCCGCGGATATGGCGCTGGGCCTTGTTCTCCTCTAACAGTGCCTTGACCTGTAGCCATAAGGAACGGTTGCACTGGGGCAGCCGCTCGCTGATATCTTTATGTACGGTGGATTTGCTGATGCCGAACTTCTTCGCCGCGGCACGCACCGTGGCGTGATTCTCGATGAGATACAGCGCCAGCATCTCTGAGCGTTGTTCCAAATTCTCTTTCATAGCCCACCACTCCTTCTCGCCGTTTCACTGTATGCGAGAAAAAGTGCCACTATGCGGAAATTTTTTCACATTTGCGGGAACATCTCCCCTCCCGCTCCCGTCTAAAGGGTAAGTAACGCACCAAAAGGACAGCACACCCCACAAAGGAGGTACACCATGAAACGGTTTTTTGCACTCATGTTATCTCTCGCCATGGTCTTTTCCCTCACCGCCTGCGGACAAAGCAGCGGCGTGGGCGGCAAGTCCCACGAGCTGACGGCCACCTACACCGTCCAAGAGCGCAACGACTTAGGCTACACCACCCCCGGCTATAACGGCGCAGGCGCTACCACCGCGCTGGGGCTCGCCCTCCTGCAGCACCACATGGAGGAGGACTACGAAGGGTTGGTTTCTCCCATTTCTGTTCTCTACGCTCTCGGTATGACCATGAACGGCGCAGCGGGCGACACCTTGGAGCAGATGGAAGACGCCCTCCGCGGCACCACAGCCGACTGGAACACCTTCCTCACATGGCTGCTGGAAGATACCGAAGAGCACCAAGGCTCCCTCCATCTCGCCAACGCCATTTGGCTGCGGGATGAAGCAGACCGCCTAACCGTCAACGAGAGTTTCCTGCAGGACATCACCGACTACTACCACGCTCCCGCCTACGCCGCACCCTTTGATGAATCCACCGTGCGGGACATCAACGGCTTTATCGAAAAGCACACCGACGGCATGATTAAGGATGTTTTGGACGAAATCTCCCCGTTGGCGGCGGTATATCTTGTCAACGCCTTGGGCTTCGAGGCCGAGTGGCAGGAGAAATATCAACCCCAGCAAGTACGCGAGGGTACATTTACCAACACGGAAGGCGAACAGGAGGATGTGGACTTCCTCCGTTCTGCCGAGCACACCTATATCACCTGCAACGATGCTCACGGCTTCTTGAAATACTATCGCGGCGGCGACTACGCCTTTGCCGCCCTCCTGCCTCCCGAAGGGCAGAATGTGAAGGACTATGTGGCCTCTCTCACTGCCGCCGACCTCTGCGAGGCGCTGGAAAACCACCGCTACCGCGATGTCATTGCTGCCATCCCCCAATTTGAGCAGCGCTGCTCCATGGAGCTGAGCGAAGGGCTGAAAGCCTTGGGCATGACCGACCTGTTCCACGAGGACAACGCCAACCTCTCGGCACTGGGCAGTTCCACCATGGGTAACCTCTACGTCTCCCGCGTCCTCCATGAGACCGCCATTTCCGTTACGCCCCAAGGCACTAAGGCAGGTGCTGCCACGGTGGTGGAGGTAAACGATGCTGCCGCCGCACCCCCTGAGGAAGAACCTGCGAAGGTCATCTTAGACCGCCCCTTCCTCTATCTGTTGGTAGAAACCAACACCATGACACCCCTCTTCATGGGTGTCTTGGGTGATATTGCTTGACAAAAAGGAGGTAACATCTGATGAAAAAGTTTCTTGCACTACTTCTTGCACTTATTATGGCGCTGGCGCTGGTTGGCTGCGGCGCATCCGCCCCGAAAACGGAGGCTTTTATGGACATGACCACCAGCGACGATGCCGCCATGGACATGGGCTTTGACGCAGGCGGTGCGCCTATGGAGGACTTCAAGGAAGAGGCCGAATTTGAAAGCGGTACTTTCGAGGAGTATCCCTCCACCACCGACAACGAAAAGCTGAAAGATGTGAAGATGGTCTACACCGCCAACATGGACTTGCAGACCCTCTCCTTCGACCAAGCCGATAGCGATATCTCCGCACTGGTGGAAGAAATGGGCGGCTACTTTGAGCAGCGCAGCATTTCCAACCGCTCCTCGGGCTACCGCTACGCCGAGTACACCGTCCGCGTTCCCGCCGAGAAGTTCAACGACTTCTGCTCCCAGATGGGCAATCTCTGCCACCTCGTCTACAAAAACGAGAGCGCCGACAACATCACCGAGAGCTACTATGACACCCAGTCCCGCCTCGTGACGGCGCAGACCAAGCTGGTGCGGCTGCAGGATCTGCTCCGCCGCGCCGAGTCCATGGAGGACATCATCACCATTGAAAGCGCCATCTCTGAAACGGAGTGGACCATTGAAAACCTCATGGGCACACTCCGCACCTACGACTCTTTGGTAGGCTATTCCAC
>JAZQMH010000056.1:0-9545 GCA_045543255.1 Vescimonas sp. | reverse complement strand
TTTCTAAATGCTCTGGGGCTCATGGGGCGGACGGTTCCGTTCTCGACAAAGAGAATGGTATCGGCGCAGTTGGCAATAGTGTAGAAATCGTGGGACACCATGAGAACGGCACCCCGATAATCGGAAACAGCATCTTCCAATGCGATCTGGGCAAAAGTATCCAGATGACTGGAGGGCTCGTCCAGCAACAGGAGGTTTGCGCCGCTGACAGCCAGTTTGGCCAGCTGGAGCAGGTTCTTCTCACCACCGGACAGCGTTCCGACCTTGCGGTTAAGTGAGTCCGGGTCAAAGCAGTACTGTTCCAGGTACTCCTGGATGCTGTCGTGATTTTTGAAGCCGAGATCAAAAAATTCCTGGAAGATGGTATTGCTTTCGGTTAGAATTTCGGCATGGAGTTGAGAGAAGAAAGCCGGGATTGCTTCAGGAGCAAAGGTAACAGCGGAATTTTTATTTTTCCAGATTTCTCTGAGCATGGAGGTCTTTCCGGTTCCGTTTGGTCCCACGAGGGCAACTTTTTCTCCACTGTGGACGGAAAAGGACACGTGCTCCAGCAGCTTTTCTTCAAAGGCCAGACTGTAATCGCGCACCTGCAGCAGTTCCAGCGGCTCAGGCTGCACTTCAATTTCGGGAAGCTTGATGGAGGGCTGGCGAATCTCCACAAAGGGGGCTTTGATCTGCCGCTCCAACAGGCGGTTTAAGTAGCTGACCTTACCCTTCAAGGTGCGCCCGTGCTGAGATTCCGCCACCTCGGAGGCGATGTCGCGGAGGCGGTCTACCAGTTCGGACACACGCTGAATTTCCTCGTCGTTGATAAGGGCTGCCCGCTTGAGGTCGATTTTCTTCTGCAAGCGGGAGTAGCTATACTCGGTGAAATTGCCCTCGAACTCCTGCAAGTCGCCGTTTTCCAAGTGCCAAATGTGGTCGAAGCAGTGGTTCAAGAGATAGCGGCTGTGGGTGATGACCAGCAGCGTCCCTTGATAGGCGTTGATAAGGTCGCGGAGACCGTTTAAGTTCTCGAAGTCGAGGAACACATCGGGCTCGTCCATCATCAGCAGCGCGGGACGGCGCAGCATTTGGCGGATGATCTGCACCAGTTTCAGTTCGCCGCCGCTTAATTTTTCCAGTTCCAAAGCGGCCTTGTCACTGAGCTCGGCAAGCTGCAGCTGGCGGCGGATATTGTTCTCATAGTTGTCCGCGTCCATAGCGCTGCTCTCGTCCATCAAGAGCTGATAGCGCTCCATCAGCGCATCCAAGTCCTCGGAAACGCCCATCTCCGTGCAGACATCCTCTATGGCCTTTTCAAGGGCTAGGAAATCTTGGCAGAGATAGTCGTAGACGGTGGTGGATTGGTCGCCTTCCCGCCCCACAAACTGGCTCACATAGCCCATGCGCCCTGCGGTGTTGACTTTGAGCTTGCCATCGAAGGTATAGGCCTCCTGGTCGCGGATAAGGTTCAGCAAGGTGGTCTTGCCCGAGCCGTTGCTGCCCATTAAGGCGCAGTGACAGTTCTCCTCCAAATGGAAGGAGATGTTTTGGAAGAGATAGGTGCTTTGAAAGCCGAAGGTGAGTTTTTCTGCGTAAATCATGGGCGTTCCTCAACTTTTCATATCATTACTGCCTTATCATAGCGGCATTTGTGCCCTATTGCAAGTTCTTTTATTTTTAACACTTTCCAAACACGGAAAAATGTGGTACACTAACACGGTAAATTGCTTAATTAGGAGAGAGAAACTATGTTCGCAACCATTATTGATTGGCTCAATACAGCCCTGTACAGCTATGTGCTGATTATTCTGCTGATATTGGGCGGTATCTATTTCACCGTACGCACCCGCTTTGCCCAGTTCCGTCTGCTGGGGAAGCAGTTCAAGGCCGTGACGGAGAAGAACGGCAGCGGTGTGTCCTCGTTCCAGGCCCTCATGGTGTCCACCGCCTCCCGCGTGGGTACGGGCAACATCATCGGTGTTGCCACCGCGCTGTGCGTGGGCGGCTTCGGCAGCGTGTTTTGGATGTGGGTCATCGCCATCATCGGCGGGGCTACCGCTTTCGTGGAGAGCACGCTGGCTCAGATCTATAAAAAGCGGGGCAAGGACGGCTGCTACGGCGGCCCTGCCTACTACATTGAGGCGGCCTTCAAGGGGAAGAAGGGCGTTGCCATCCTCTTTACCGTGTTTTTGATTTTGACCTACGGTATCGGCTTCAATATGCTGGCCTCCTACAACCTCCAGTCCACCTTCTCCACCTACAGCTTCTATAATGCCAACATCACTCCTTGGATCATCGGTTTTGTCATCGCTGCGCTGGTGTGCTACTGCCTCATGGGCGGCGGCAAGCGTATCGTGTCGGTGACGGGCGTTCTCGTGCCCATCATGGGTGCCCTCTACATTTTGGTGGCGCTGGTGCTGGTGATCATCAACGCCAAGATGCTGCCCGATGTGTTCCGTCAGATCTTCGTGGGTGCCTTTGATTTCCGCGCCATCTTCGGCGGCTTCGGCGGGTCCTGCGTCATGTACGGCATCAAGCGCGGCCTCTTCTCCAATGAGGCAGGTGTGGGTTCTGCCCCCAACGCCGCCGCCTCTGCTGACATTGACCATCCTGTGAAGCAGGGCTTGGTGCAGACCCTGTCCGTGTTTATCGACACCCTCCTTGTCTGCTCTGCCACTGCCTTTATGTGCATGACCTCCGGCGTGACCCCTCCCACCACCAGCGCCGAGGCAGCCTCCTATGTGCAGGCATCCCTCAGCGTCACCTTGGGCGGCGTGGGCCCCATTTTCATCACCGCAGCCATGGTGCTCTTCGCCTTCACCACCCTCCTCGGCAACCTCTTCTATGTGGATAAGGCCATCAACTATCTGCTGGGCAAAGAGCCCACCAAGCTGGTGCGGAACATCTGCTATGTGGTGGCTTCCCTCATTATCTTCGTGGGTGCAGGCTTAAGCGCCGATATGCTGTGGAACATCGCCGATGTGCTGATGGGCGGCATGACCATTATCAACATCCCCGTCATCCTCTACTTGGGCAAGTATGCCTATCGCGCACTGCGTGACTACGAGCACAAGAGCGCAGAGGGCCTCAAGATGACCTTCTGCAAGAAGGATATCGGCCTCGCCGACGAGACGGATTACTGGAACTAAACAAGACAAGAAAAAAGCTGACCGCCATAGCGGTCAGCTTTTTTGTTGCTCTTAGTGGGTTTTGTTGTATTCTTCCAGCTCCATGATGGCGTCGATAATGGTCTCGGCGGTGACGGGGACGGGCCAGACGCGGACATCCATACCGGCCAGCGCCTTGGTGGTGACTTTGTCCAAGTCCTCAGCTGTGGCGTGGATGTCAGCCAAACAGGTGGGTAGGCCGATGGCCTTGCTGAAGGCGAAGAGTTTATCCCGCTCCTCATACTGTTTGTCGGAGGTCAGCAGCACCAAGATACCGTAGGCTACCACCTCGCCGTGGAGGTGACCGTGATGCTCCGTGGAGGGCAGGACGGTGAAGCCGTTATAGACGGCGTGAGCCATGCCCGTGGTGTAGTCCACCTGCACGAAGTTGGAGACGAAGCCCGTGGAGATGATGATGCCCAGCACCACTTCGGTAAACTCCTCGGTGACGGTGTTGGCGCGGCAGTCGGCCAGCGCCTTCTCGCCCCAGCGCATGATGGGGGTGGCGCACATGGCACTGAGGGTAATGCCCATGGCGTCGCTGTGGGCGGGAATGTGCCCGCGGGAGGAGACGGTTGCCTCATAGTGCTTGGCCATGGTGTCGCCCATGCCTGCCCACAGGTAGATGTCGGGGGCATCAGCGATGACCTGGGTGTTGATGAAAATATGGTTGGGGGGAATTTTGGAGAAGGAATATTCCCGCAGGCTGCCATCGGGGTGATAGATGATGCCGAGGCTGGTGCAGGAGGCGCAGGTGGAGGCGATGGTGGGGAAGGTGAAGAAGGGACGGTTCGTCTCCTGTGCCAGCACCTTGCCTGTGTCGATGGCCTTACCGCCGCCGACAGCGAAAATCATGTCGGCATCGGCAACTTGAGGCAGCAGCATGGCGATGTTCTCACGGGTGGCCTCACCGCCGTACCAGAAGGGGCCAATGACTTCCAAACCCGCCTTCTCAGCGGCGGCGATGATCTGGTCGGCTGCGGCAGCCAAGGCATTCTTACCGCCGATGATGGCGGCTTTTTTACCGTAGGAAGGGCATACGGCGGCAATATCGTCATAGGCGTCGGTGCCGATGGTATATCCGGGAAAAAGACTCTTTTGCATGGTAGTAGTTCTCCTATCTTAGTTTCTTCAGCGAGCTTCGAATTCTTCGCCGTGCTCGGCCATGTACTTGCGGTTCTTGTACACGCCCACAGTGAGGAAGGGCAGCACCACCACGATGATGCCGAGGTAGCCGCAGTAGCCGTAGCCGTACTTGATGATGTTGGTCAAGCCCATGAGGGAGATAGCCATGGACAGGGCAATGATGAACACGGAGCTGATGGCGTTACGGGCAGGGCGGGACTCGATCTTATTGTAGATCTTGGCGTTTTCAAAGCGGGAGACGAAGCCGAAGGTGATGGTAACGCCCGTGGAGATGAGGCACAGCACGAGGCAGATACCGTAGGCCACGGTGAGCCAAGTGATACCCATGGAGACGCAGCTGGTGAGAGTGGGGATGGCAGTGCCGCCCTCCACGGAGGTGTAGACCCCCTGCCAGCCCATAAGCATCATGACGGACAGACCCAGTGCCACGGCGTTCATCACGAAGGAGA
Source organism: Vescimonas sp. (assembly GCA_045543255.1). Classification (GTDB taxonomy): domain Bacteria; phylum Bacillota; class Clostridia; order Oscillospirales; family Oscillospiraceae; genus Vescimonas. Next base: position 4,798 of record JAZQMH010000056.1, on the reverse strand, counting down.
TCCACATGGACTTGGCGCAGCCCTTCTTGCTGGTCATGGTTGTGCCGCAGGCAATGAGGGTGGGCAGCGTCACGCACTGGAAACCGGCGTAGACGAAGGCGTTGAGGATAGCCTTGGGAACATTCTTGAAGCCATTAGCGGCAAAGTCGGCAGAGAAGACGCTGCCGAAGGACTCGGGAGCCTTGAAGATGCCGATGATGTAGATGGCGATGGCGGTAACGAGGATGCCGATGGACATATAGGAAGAGGCCTTACGGACAACATCGGCGCCGAAGATGGTCAGCACCATGACGATGATGCCCACAATGACGATGCCTACATAATAATTGAGGGAGAAGTAGTTGTTCAGGGCGGTGGCGGCGCCGGAAATGGCGGCGGCGATAGCCATCAGCACCATGATGTAGAAGAAGATCTCAAAGAGGATCTCTGCTTTATCAAGGGGATGGAACAACGTTTCAAACAGCTTCTTGGTGGAGGTGATCTTGCGGGAGTTATACATCACCATAGCCTGACGCATGGTGAGGGTCAGCAACAGCATGGACAGCACCGCCGCGATGAGACCGGGCCAGCCCAGTCCCACATAGTAGGTGTTGGCTTGGTTACCTGTGGCGAAGCCACCGCCTGCGTGGGAAGAGAAAAGGACGGCGGCAACAGAGAAGGCAGCTGCGAATGTGATCTTAGTTTGCTTGCTCATGGTAGGGTTCCTCCGAGAATAATGATCGGCAGGAAATAAAAAAACGCCTCTCCTGCCAAAAGGCAGAAGAGACGAATAAAAATCCGCGGTACCACTCTTCTTATTCCACAAAAGGGAATCACTCAGTAGGATACAATCATATCCCTGCACTGTAACGGGCGCTCCCGTCTGCACCTACTGCCTGGGGTTCGGCACAGCCGCTCTGCGGCCAGTTCGACGAGTCCGCGCCTTTGTGTCTTGCACCAACCGACACTTCTCTGAAAGGGTTTGCCTCGTTTACTACTCCGCATCCTTGCGTTTGTTGAGGACACTATACCACTGAGGGTGTCCACCGTCAAGGGACAATCTGCACAAAAGGCAGGGAATTATTTCCAAATACTTTTGGCGGTTTTGTTGATTTCGTCTTCCCGCTGCCGCAGATTGGTGGAGTTTGAGATAGATGTAGCGAGGCTACTATCAGCCCTGCTACTGGGACGGATTAGCAAGACTGAACAAACGGAGAAACAGGCTGTATTTCGTGAGAAACCGCGAAAGGGGATTCTTTATTATTTTTGCCGATGCCCAAATATTGGGAATGTAAAATCTTTGTTCAAGATGCTATAAATGCATTTTTTTGCAAATTTCCTGTTGCATTGTGGAAAATTGAGGAGTATAATGCGGTCAACAAACACATAGAAGGTGTTTTTTTCAGGTTCAGCATATTGATGTTGGAGGATTCTATGAACGCGATGACTCTGCAGAACAATATGATTATCAGCATTATTCTGATTGGTGCGATTAGCGCCGTAAAGGAATAATGCTTTTGGTCATGTCCGCCTGCATCTGACTCTCGCCCTTCTCATTACGAAACAGAAGAACAAGAACCACACCGCAAGCTCAAGATTGTATCGCCGTGACCCAAAGCAATGGGTCACGGCGTTTTTTGTTGGACCAGTTCGATCACTGTCTGCCGATGGCAGACGTACAAGGAGGCATATACTTTGAAGATCCGTGCAACACAGGCCATTATGGAATGTCTGCTGGAACAGGAAGTGGACACCATCTTCGGCTACCCCGGCGGTACGATTTTGAATCTGTACGATGAGCTGTACCGCTATCAGGACAAGATCACCCATGTGCTGACGGCCCATGAGCAGGGCGCATCCCACGCCGCCGACGGCTATGCCCGTTCTACCGGTAAGGTGGGCGTGTGCTTTGCCACCTCCGGCCCCGGCGCTACCAATCTTACCACCGGTATCGCCACCGCCTACCTCGATTCCTCCCCCGTGGTGTTCATCACCTGCAACGTGGGCGAGAATCTGCTGGGCCGCGATGCCTTTCAGGAGGTGGACTCCACCGGTATCGCCATGCCCATTACCAAGGCGGCATTTTTGGTGCGTGACCCTCAGGAGATCCCCGATGTGATGCGTCAGGCCTTTGCCGTGGCTGCCAGCGGCCGCCCCGGCCCTGTGCTCATCGACTTTTTGTAGAGCGTCACCGCTCCCGATCAGATGGTGGAATATGAGTTCATCCCCTGGCAGAAGAACCGCTCCTGCAGCAGCATGAAATCCCTCAGTGAGTCCCATCAGCTGAGAACCGGCAAGGTCAACGAGCAGGATGTTGAGACCCTCCGTGAGATGATCGCTGAGGCGAAGAAACCCCTCCTCATCTGCGGCGGCGGTGTGGTGCGTGGTCGCGCCCATCAGCAGTTCCGCGAGTTTGCCGAGAAGCTGGACGCTCCCGTAGCCATCACGGTCATGGGCGGCGGCGGTTTCCCCGGCGGCCATCCCCTCACCACCGGTATGATCGGCATGCACGGCTCTCGCGGCTCCAATATCGCCTGCAACGAGTGCGATCTGCTGATCGCCGTGGGCTGCCGCTTCTCCGACCGTGTGGCGCTCAATCCCGCCACCTTCGCCAAGCAGGCCAAGATCGTCCACATCGACATCGACCGCGCTGAGATCGACAAGAACGTGCTGACAGATCACCACGTCATCGGTTCTGCCCGCCGCGTGCTGGAGATGCTGAACAAGGACTTGCCTCAGTACGACCACAAGGAGTGGAAAGAGTACATTTTGGCAATGAAGGAGCACTTCGAAGCCGGCGAGGACGAGGCATTGACGCCCCAGCAGATCATGGAGACGGTGCGCAGCAAGATGCCCGCCGACACTATGGTGGCTACCGACGTGGGTCAGCATCAGATGTGGGCCATCCAGTATCTCCACTTTGAATACCCCGGTCAGCTGCTGACCTCCGGCGGTTTCGGTACTATGGGCTTTGGCCTCGGCGCTGCCATCGGCGCACAGATGGGCAATCCCAATAAGCGTGTCATCCATGTGACGGGCGACGGCTGCTTCCGCATGAACTGCCACGAGCTGTGTACTGTGCAGCACTATGGTCTGCCCATTATCTCCATCGTGTTTAATAACGGCACGTTGGGCATGGTGCGCCAGTGGCAGAACCTTATCTATGAAAAGCGCTTCTCTGCCACCACGCTGGATCGTGGCCCCGATTTCGTCAAGCTGGCGGAGGCCTACGGCCTCAAGGGCTATCGCGCCACCACGGTGCAGGCGATGGAGAAGGCGCTGGACGAGGCCATGAACTGCGGCTGCGGCGCGGTCATCGACTGCCGTCTCGACATTGATGAGATGGTGCGTCCCATGGTAGCCGCCGGCTCCCATATCACCAATTTCCTGCTGGATTAAAGGAGGTACGGCTTTGAAACGAGAATTTGATACAGAAGTGAAGCTGTATACCCTGTGTATTCTGGTGGAGGATACGCCCGGTATGCTCTCGCAGGTGGCGCGCCTTTTCTCCAGAAAGGGATACAACATCGAATCCATCGTCACCGGTGCTGCCGACAGACCGGGACTTACCCGTATCTCCATTGAGATTCGCGGCGATGAGCTGATGATCGATCAGATCGCCGCACAGTGCCGCAAGCTGCTGCCGGTAAAGGCTGTGAAGATCCTCGATGAGGAGACCTGCATCCGCCGCGAGATCGCCATGATCAAGGTTCGCGCCGGCGACAAGACCACCCGCGACGAGATCATCCAGCTGACCAACATTTTCCACGGTAAAATCGTGGATGTCAGCCGCGATGCCCTGACCCTTTGGGTTTTTGGCAACCAGAGCAAGATCTCCGCGCTGGTGGATATGCTGCAGGATTTCGGCATTTTGGAGATCGCCAAAACAGGAACTTTAGCCATTGAACGTGGCAGTAATACGATTTATGACAACAACAAACTTCGGGAGGAATACGACTATGGCAAACATGTTTTATGAGAAAGACTGCGATCTGGGCAAGCTGGACGGTAAGAAGATCGCCATTATCGGCTACGGATCTCAGGGCCATGCCCATGCACTGAATCTGAAGGAATCCGGCTGCGATGTGTGCGTGGGTCTGCGCGCCGGCAGCAAGAACTGGGCCAATGCTGAGGAGGCGGGTCTGAAGGTCAAGACGGTGGCAGAGGCTGCCAAGTGGGCCGACATCGTCATGATCCTTGTCAACGACGAGGTGCAGGCTGACCTCTATAAGAAGGACATCGCCCCCAATCTGGAGGCGGGCAACGCCTTGATGTTCGCCCACGGCTTCAACATCCACTTCAAGCAGATCGTGCCTCCTGCTGACATCGATGTGCTGATGATCGCACCCAAGGGCCCCGGTCACACCGTCCGCTCCACCTATGTGGCGGGCAAGGGCGTGCCCTGCCTGCTGGCAGTGTATCAGAACGCCACCGGTAAGGCACAGGATATCGGCCTTGCCTACGCTGCCGGTATCGGCGGCGCTCGCGGCGGCGTCATGGAGACCACCTTCCAGGATGAGACGGAGACCGACCTCTTCGGCGAGCAGGCTGTCCTGTGCGGCGGCGTGGTGGAGCTGATGAAGCTGGGCTTCGAGACACTGGTGGAGGCAGGCTATGCCCCCGAGAACGCCTACTTCGAGTGCATCCACGAGATGAAGCTCATCATCGACCTGATCAACAAGGGCGGCGTGGCAGCTATGAACTACTCCATCTCCGACACTGCCGAGTACGGCGAGTACGTCTCCGGCAGCCGCATCCTGCCCTATGAGGAGACCAAGAAGAACATGAAGGCTGTCCTCACCGACATTCAGAACGGTAC
>JAZQMH010000055.1:0-5076 GCA_045543255.1 Vescimonas sp. | reverse complement strand
CCCAAGAAGATCGAAGAGGCTGTGAAGATGTTCTGCGAGAACACCCCCAGCGGCCTCGCTCTCGGCGTGGCTACCGACCAGACCCCCAACTCCGTGCAGGCTGCTATGGCGGCTGCCACCATCGACCTGCTGATGGGCAACGTGGAGCGTCCCGGCGCTCTGCTGCAGCGCTTCCGCACCAGCGGCGTGCTGAAGATGCCCAACTATCCCGTTCCCGTGGCCACCAAGTGCCTGCCCGAGGGTCAGCTGCAGAAGCGCCTTGGCGGCGTGGAGCATAAGGGTCTGCACATTTGGTGGGCAGGCCATCCCTCCAGCATCCGCGATGCCATTTTGACGGGCGAGCCCTATCAGCCCCGCGTGTGGATCGACCGCTCCGGCAACAAGCTGGGCGTGGTGGCGGAGAGCGCCAAGTGGGTGGAGGCCATCGAGAAGCTGGACTTCATCGTCCATATGTACATGTATCCCACCTCTTTCTCCGCCTATGCCGACATCCTGCTGCCCACCGAGGAGTGGCTGGAGACGGACATGATTGTGGAGACTTGCAATAAGCTCTTTGCCCGTCAGGCTGTGACCCATCTGTGGGAGACCATGGATGAGACTCTCATTTGGTCCCGCCTCGCCAAGCGCTGCGCAGAGCTGGGTCACGAGGGCTGCCAGAAGGCCTTCGATGCCGAGTTCATGGGCGAAGATCTGCCCTACTGGGATTCCATGGAGGAGTTCTTCAACAACTTCACCAAGGTGGTGGGTATGGATTGGAAGGAGTTCGCCGCCAAGGCACCCTTCGAGTATCTGCCTAAGGACGAGTGGCGCACCTACTACGTCTACAAGAACATTGACGAAGCCACGGGCAAGCCTCAGGGCTTCCCCACGCCTTCCAAGAAGCTGGAGATCTATCTTGAGAGCATGATTACCCTCGGCAGAACCGGTCAGCCTTTCGCTGCCGAAATGCTGCCTCCCGCTTCCAAGGACTATGAGCCCTTGGCCTATTACCTTGAGCCCATTGAGAGCCCCTTGGGCGATGGTGAATTGCAGAAGGAGTTCCCCCTCGTCATGACCAACGGTCGTGTGCCCTTCTATCACCACTCTACTCTCCGCAATGTGGCCGCGCTCCGCGAGATGTACCCCGTCCCCGAGGTGTGGATCAACCCCGATACCGCCAAGGAGTACGGTATCTCTAACGGCGATTGGACGTACGTGGAGTCCCTCCGCGGTAAGATCACCGCCAAGGCATGGGTCACCGAGGGTATTCCTCCCAGAATCGTGTACATGGAGCGTTTCTGGAACCCCGAGACGCTGGATACCAAGACCCACGGCTGGAAGGAAATGAACGTCAACGTCCTGACCAAGTCCACGGCACCTTTCAACGATGTGGTGGGCACCTATACTCTGCGCGGCTTCCAAGTCCGCGTTTCCAAGGCTGACGGCCCGCCCGAGGGCGTGTGGACGAAGCCTGAGGACTTCAAATCTTGGCTGCCTGCAGGCCACGGCCCCACGGCAGATCCTTCTAAGGAGGGTTAAGAGAGATGAAACAATTTGTAATCGTTGCCGATCTCGACCGCTGCATCGGCTGCCACGGCGGCTGCCAAGTGGCCTGCAAGACGGAGCATGAGATCGCGCTGGGCAAGTCCCGCAGCACCCTTTACACCATGGGCCCCACGGGTAAGTTCCCTGATTTGGAGATGTACTTCCTGCCCCTTATGTGCCAGCAGTGCGAGAACCCCACCTGCGTGGAGGTCTGCCCCACGGGCGCCTGCTATAAGGACGAGGAAGATGGCATCATTAAGATTGACGGCGATGTGTGCATCGGCTGCCAGAGCTGCAAGCGCGCCTGCCCCTACGATGCCATCCGCTTCAATCAGGAGATGCGTATCTCCGATAAGTGCAATGTCTGCGCCGAGCGCCGCGCCGAAGGTGAAGAGCCCGCCTGCGTCCGTAACTGCTCGGGTAAGGCACTGATGTACGGCGACATTAACGATCCCGACAGCGTGGTGTCCAAGGCTATCGCTGAGGCTGGCGAGGAGAATGTCTATTCCCTTAAGGACTTCGGCAACAAGCCCGCAGGCCGCTTCATCCTGCGCAACGCCAAGTGGATCGACATGCTGCCCAAAGAGTTTGAACAGATGATGCAAAACGGAGGTGAGTACCGTGGATAAGAAGACGCTGCAAGTGAGCCGCGCCAATATGTACCGTTTCCTCAGCCGCTTGTATCTGCTGGAAGTGGACGAGGCGCTGTGGAATGGCATGGCGAAGATGACCTTCCCCACGGCTGCCGCCGAGGGCGATTTGAAGGACGGCTACGAGATGGTGGCAAACTATCTCAAGGCCAACGCAGGCGGCAACATGACCGAGGTGCTGGACGATTTGGCAGTGGACTATGCCCGCATCTTCCTCTCCGCTGGTGTGGCGCAGGGTAAGGCCGCCTTCCCCTACGAGTCCGTCTACACCAGCCGCAAGCACTTGGTGATGCAGGACTCCCGCATGGATGTGGTGGCGCTGTACGCTAAGAAGGGGCTGACTCCCGCCAAGGATCAGTACCATGTGCCCGAGGATCATTTGGGGTATCTCTGCGAATACATGGCGGTGCTGTGCGATGAGGATGTCGAGGACGAGCAGAAGGCCTTCTTGAAGGGGCATCTCCTCAACTGGGTCAACGCCTTCACCGTGGACATGGCAAAGTATGCCTCCACCGATTTCTATCGCGGTCTTGCAAAGCTGACGCGCGGTTTCTTGAAGCTGGAGCAGGATCTGCTTCTGAAAGCATGAAAGGGGTGCGGATATGGGATATACAATGACGAAGGAGAGAATGGACGAGATTTTCGCCGCTCTCAGTGAGACCTACCGCATCTATGCACCCGTCAAGCGGGGTAAGTTCATCCGCTACGGCGAGGTGAAGAGCGTAGAGCAGGTGGTGTGGAACGAGAAGTCCCACTTCTCCCCCAAAGAGGTGTTCTACCCCATCGTGCAGACCTTGCTCTATTTCTCCGAGAACGATGTCCGCGAGAGTGAGGTGGACGACAAGCCCGCCATCATTCTCCTGCGCCCCTGCGACATTAACGGCATCCACCGTCTCGACACCGTCTTTATGGAGAACGGCGGTCACGCCGACAACTACTATCAGCGCCTCCGCGAGAAGATGAAGTTCTTCTTGATGGAGTGCCCCGAGAGCTTCGAGACCTGCTTCTGCGTGTCTATGGGCAGCAATGTGACGGATGATTATTCTGTGGCACTGCGCGTCAACGACGATGGCGTGTTCGTCGAGGTGAAGGACGAGGCTTTTGCCGCTGTGTTCGGCGGTGAGGCTGCCTGCGACTTTACCCCCGCATTTATCACCGAGAATCAGCGCAAGGTCAATGTACCCGTCATCACTGACCGCCGCTTCGTGAAGGACATTCACGCTCTCGATATGTGGCGTGAGTTCGATGACAACTGCATCGGCTGCGGCGGCTGCAACACCGTGTGCATTACCTGTAGCTGCTTCGACACCACCGACATTATCTACAACGAGACCAGCCGTGACGGCGAGCGCCGCCGCGTGTGGTCCTCCTGCATGCTGAATGACTACAGCACCGTGGCAGGCGGTCATAATGTCCGCGCCAAGGCGGGCGACCGTATGCGCTTTAAGGCCATGCATAAGCTCTACGACTACAATGCCCGTTTCGGTAAGGGCAATATGTGCGTGGGCTGCGGACGCTGCGATATGCGCTGTCCCAAGGATATCCACTTCTCCGAGACCATCGACAAGCTGGCCGCCGCAGTGGAGAATTTGAAGAAAGGGGAGAACTGAAGATGAACAACATCACGTTGCCCCAGCCTCACAAGATCGTAAAGATCATCCATGAGACCAAGGCGGAGTACACCTTCCGCGTCCATTATGAAGGCAAGACCGACCACGGTCAGTTCTTCATGCTGTCCATCCCCAAGATCGGTGAAGCACCCATTTCCGTCAGCTCCCGCGGCGAGGATTATGTGGAGTTCACCATCCGCAAGGTGGGTCGCTTGACCGACGGCCTCTTCGGTATGAACGAGGGGGACACCCTCTTTATGCGCGGCCCCTACGGCAACGCCTTCCCTGTGGAGAGCTTCAAGGGTAAGAATCTTGTGGTGGTGGCAGGCGGTACGGGTATGGCACCTGTCCGCAGTATGCTCCAGTATTTTGCCGCCCATCCCGAGGAGATCCAGTCCGTGTACTTCATCGTGGGCTTTAAGGATCGGGATGCCGTCCTGTTTGAAGATGACCTGAAGGCCTTCTCTCAGGCGGAGAAGTTCCACACCATCTACTGCCTCGACAACATGGAGGCCGAGGGCTTCCATAAGGGCTTTGTCACCAACTACATCAAGGATGTGCCCTTCGCTGAGTTTGATGACTTCAATGTGGCGATCGTTGGCCCGCCCGCTATGATCGGCTTTGCCGCCAAGGAGTGCGTGAAGAACGGCGTGACGGAGGAGAAGATTTGGGTATCCTTCGAGCGTAAGATGTCCTGCGCCGTAGGCAAGTGCGGTCACTGCAAGATCAACGAGACCTACGTCTGCCTCGAAGGCCCTGTGTTTAACTACACCAAGGCCAAGGAGCTTCTCGACTAAGATTTGTTCCACAGGAGCAAATCAATGAATTGCCTGCGGCATGAATTGCAGCGGTGCTGCATGATTTGGCTGCGCCATGATTTGCCCTGCGGGGAGATTTACCGCACTATTGATATGCTGAAATCTCTGAGCGAGGAATAAGTTCATACGGTGCTGCCACCGGGTAGCCAAACAAATGCAAAAAAGCATTCGTTTACACATCGTTAGGTCTTAGAAGATGTGTATGCGGATGCTTTTTTCGCTCAAAGGAGAATATTATGAAACAACTGCGTGCATTAGGGCGCTATTTTACCATGGGAGAGTGGCTGCTGTGGGGGATTTCCGCGGCGGTCATCGTGGTGTCCTTCTGCCTTTTTGATAGGGAGAGCTATTTGACATTAGCGGCGTCCCTCATTGGCGTGACGTCCCTCATTTTCGCCGCGAAAGGTAACCCTGTTTCACAGGTGCTGATGGTTATTTTCAGCATCCTCTACGGCATTATTTCCTACACCTTTG
>JAZQMH010000054.1:0-5807 GCA_045543255.1 Vescimonas sp. | reverse complement strand
TGGGTGATGCGCTCGGTGATCTTGTGCAGCACAGCGTAGGGCACTTCCTCAATAGTGGCGGTCATGGCATCCACGGTGTTGACGGCGCGGGTGATGGCGGGCCAACCCTCGTAGCGCGTGCCATCGCGGCCGCCCACGCTCTTAAAGTCGGGGACAGCCACGAAATACTGCCACACATGGTTCAGACCATTGTTGTCAAACTCCTCGCGGAGGATGGCATCGGCCTCACGCAGAGCGTGGAGACGGTCGCGGGTAATGGCGCCCAGGCAGCGGACACCCAAGCCGGGGCCGGGGAAGGGCTGACGATAGACCATGCTGTGGGGCAGACCCAGTGCCTCACCCACCACGCGAACTTCGTCCTTGAACAGCAGCTTCACAGGCTCCACCAGCTCCATGGTCATCCATGCAGGCAGGCCGCCCACGTTGTGGTGCGCCTTCACAGAATCCTTGGACTCGAGAATGTCGGGATAGATGGTGCCCTGACCCAGGAAAGCGATATCCTCCAGCTTGTCGGCCTCTTCGCCGAAGATCTTAATGAACTCCTCGCCGATGATCTTACGCTTACGCTCGGGCTCGGCAACGCCTGCCAGCAGGTCGAGGTAACGATCGGTAGCATCAATGTAGATGAGGTTAGCATCCATAGCCTCGCCAAAGACGCGGATGACGGCCTCGGACTCGTCCTTACGCATCAAGCCGTGGTTGACGTGGACGCACACCAGCTGCTTGCCGATAGCCTTAATGAGGAGGGCGGCAACCACAGAGGAATCCACGCCGCCGCTCAGTGCCAGCAGCACCTTCTTGTCGCCCACCTGTGCGCGGATGGCCTCCACCTGCTCGTCAATGAACTTATTGGCAAGCTCGATGGTGGTAATACGCTCCATATCCTCGGGGCGCACATTGTTCTTATAATCGTACATACTTTACTCCTCTCCACGGAACACGATTCCGTTCTCGTCAGCCTTCTCAATAACAGCCAGTGCGTGATAGGGCACGCCCTCCATGGCGCGGAACTTATCGCCGCCGCCCTGGAAACCCTTCTCCACTGCCACGCCGATACCCTCGAGGGTAGCGCCTGCCTTATTCACGATGTCCACCAGGCCGCCCATAGCGTAGCCGTTGGCCATAAAGTCGTCGATGATCAGCACGTGATCCTCGGGCTTGAGCCACTCCTGAGAAACCAGCAGCGTCACCTTCTTCTTATAGGTATAGGAGAAGATCTCGCTCTGAATGAGGCCGCTTTCAATGTTGTCGCTCTTAGCCTTCTTGGCAAAGAGCATGGGCACGCCGTACTTCTGAGCGCAGGCGGTAGCCAGAGCGATACCGCTGGCCTCAGCCGTCAGCACCACGGTGATTTTGCTGATGTCGAAATGCTTGGCAAACTCGTCGGCGATCTCCTCCAGCAGCTTGGTGTCCACGCGGTGGTTCAGGAAGCCGTCGATCTTAATAATGTTGCCGGGCAGGACTTTGCCCTCGCGGCGGATGCGGTCTTTCAGAATCTGCATTGTCTCTTCTCCTTTTATCTGTAAAGTTTGTCAGAAAATACAAAAATATATACCACGGTAATGGTACACCACACGAAAAAAAATTGCAACTGCAAATATCGTATTTCTCCAATAAGAACAGCTAATTTTTCCCCCTTAAAACTTGAAAATAATACCCACTGCCGCCGCCAACGCGATAAAGATGATGGGGTGGAACTTCTTCACCTTGGGCACGAAGTTGGTCAGCACCACAATGACCGCTGCCAACACCAGTTCCCGCCAGCGCAGCACAGCAAAGCCCGACGCCGTCAAGTTAAGGAGCGTAGTCATGGCAACGCCGATGCCCGCCGAGGCCACCATGGCAACAGAGGCAGGACGGAGGCCATAGAACGCCGCCTCCACATAGGTGTTGGTGCGGAACTTCTCCAGCACCTTGCTGACGAGGACAATGATGATGACCGAGGGCATCACCAAACCCGCCGTGGCGCAAAGAGAGCCCAAAATCCCCGCCGTTTCAAATCCCACATAGGTCGCCATGTTGACACCGATAGGGCCGGGGGTGGACTCGCTGATGGCCAGCATATCCGCCAGCTGGGCAGAGGTAAACCACCCCGTCCGTTGCGAGATGTCCTCTAAGAAGGGCAGCGTTGCCAAGCCGCCGCCTACGGCGAAAAGTCCCGTCTTGAAAAACTCATAGAATAATTGCAGGAAGATCATTTCTTCGCACCTCCCGCCACCTTGATGAGAATACCCGCCAGCGCCGCCGCCAGTACGGGCACAACGGGGGTAATATCCGTCAGCAGGGAAAGAGCCAGCACCGCCGCGAAAATAAGCAGTGCTTTCCCATCCTTCACGGCGCTGCGCCACAGCTTCACCACTGCGTTGAAGATCAGCACGCAGACACACACGCGGATGCCGGCGAAGGCGTGCTTCACCGCCGCAATGTGGGAGATCTGACCGATGATCCCCGCCAGCGCCATAATGATCACCAGCGAAGGCAGCACCATGCCGATGGTAGCAAAGATAGCCCCCAAAAGCCCGCGGCGCTTCTGCCCGATAAAGGTGGCGGTATTCACCGCGATGATGCCGGGGGTACACTGTCCGATGGCGAAATAATCCGCCAGCTCCGCCTCCGTAGCCCAGCCGCGGTTTTCCACCACTTCACGCTGCAAAATGGGCAGCATAGCCATGCCGCCACCAAAGGTCATTACCCCCACCTTGGCAAAGGTAATGAGCAACATCCACAGTTCTTTCACTCGTTTCGCCCCTTATCAAACATATCCATACAATCCCCGCACCGACACCTCGCCGCTGCGGATGGTCTCCAACTGATCGCCGTGGCGTACCACGAGGCCGTAGCGCCCATCGATGTCCAGCGCCTCCACCTCCCTGCCCTCCGGCAGCAATCGGCACAGCTTTCCCGTGGTGACGCAGCGGCAGCGGTATTCGTCAATATACGTCTCCGGCGCGCACAGATGCCGCAGGGTTTGGTGGAGGGCTTCCACCACTGCCTGCTCCAGCGCCTTCCTATCCACAGCGCAGCCCAGTTCTGCCTCCAAAGAGGAGGCGATGGCTGCCACCTCGGGGGTGAAATCCTCCCCCTTCGTCCCCACGTTGAGCCCTAAGCCCAATACCACATGGGCAACACTTCCGTCCCCATTGAGGGCAGGCTCGGTGAGAAGTCCCGCGATTTTCTTTCCGTTCAGCACAAGGTCGTTGGGCCACTTGATGCCCACCTGTGCCCCTGTTACCTTCTCAATGGCCACCGCCGCCGCAGCCGCCGCCATAGCGGTCAGAGGCAGCAAGTCCTCTGCGCTGCACAGGGGACGCCAAAGCACCGACACATAGAGCCCCCGCCCCGCAGGAGAGAGGAAGCTGCGCCCTCTGCGCCCGCGGCCTGCGCTCTGACTCTCGGCGATGACCACCGCCGCATCGACGCCCTGCCGCGCCAAATCCTTGGCAATATCGTTGGTGGAGGTGACCTCCTCATAGCGATAGATTTCCATAGAAGCTGCCTCCTCCCTTCTTGTACTAACATTTTATTTTATCATGATTCCCTGTTTCCGTAAAGGGGCAAACCGCCCACCCTTGACAAATCCGCAGCCACCCTGTATGGTAAAAACTACCGCAAGGAGGTGAAGGAATTGACAGCACGAAAATTAGTCTATGTGGCACTCTTCGCCGCCTTGACGGCTGCAGGCGCATTCCTTCGCCTGCCTTTGGGAATGGTGTCGGTAACGGCGCAATTTCTCGTTACCGCTATGGCTGGCGCGCTGCTGGGTGGAAAATGGGGCGCATTGAGCCAAGGGGTCTATGTGGCGCTGGGGCTTTTGGGGCTGCCCATCTTCGCCATGGGCGGCGGCATTGGCTATGTGCTGCAGCCCACCTTCGGCTTTGTCCTCGCCCTCATCCCCGCCGCATGGGTCATTGGTCGCATAACAGGCCAACACACCACGCCCCACCGCATGGTCTTGGCCTGTCTTGCAGGCTTGGTCGTTGTCTATGTGATTGGCCTGCCCTACATGGCGCTGATTTGCAACGGCTATCTCCACCAAAATCTCTCCTTTTCCCACTTGGTGATGGTGGGCTGCCTCCCCTTCCTGCCCTTCGATGCCGTGAAGGTGCTTCTCGCCGCCATCGTCTGTCCCATGGTGCAGCGTCGGCTGCGCTCTATCCTCCCCTGAATTTCCCCTTCGCAAAAAAATCTCAAAAATTTGAAAATTTTTGTTGACATGCGGCCTCGAAATGAGTATAATAACCCATGTCGCTTGAAGGCGACGACAATCGGGAGCATAGCTCAGCTGGTTAGAGCACCTGCCTTACAAGCAGGGGGTCACTGGTTCGAGTCCAGTTGTTCCCACCACATATGGCCAAGTAGTTCAGTTGGTTAGAACGCCAGCCTGTCACGCTGGAGGTCGAGGGTTCGAGCCCCTTCTTGGTCGCCATTTGCCTCTGTAGCTCAGTTGGTAGAGCAGCGGACTGAAAATCCGCGTGTCGTTGGTTCAACTCCGACCGGAGGCACCACGGCACTGACCAATAGGTCGGTGCCACATGCGGGCGTAGCTCATCTGGTAGAGCGCGACCTTGCCAAGGTCGAGGTAGCGAGTTCGAGCCTCGTCGCCCGCTCCAAAAGCAAAACACCACCCGACAGGGTGGTGTGTTTGTTTTTGGAATGACAGCAAGACGAGGCGAGAACAGGGCACGAGCGAAGCGAGAGAAACAGTCCGGTGGACTGTTTTGGTGCCCGCGTGCGTGCCGCCACGCGGCAGCGTGGTCGGGCGAGCCTCGTCGCAAAATCACCATTGCCGAAACCAATACTTTCACATTCGTCATAAGACGAATATTTCGCGCATTGCACGCCCCAATTTCCGCCAAAAGTCCTGTTCTTTTTTCTTGCTTTATGCCTTTCCTTGTGGTATAGTAGCCAAGATAGCAATTTGCGTGAGCGATAAATGGGCAAATTCCCTTCCGCTTCGCAGAAAAGGAGGAAACGGCTATGAACTGCACCCGCGATATCCATATGGCTCGATGCGGCGGCGGCAGTGTTTTTGTTTCCCCTGTGGACGTGCCCCGTTTTCCCTATGGTGAATATTCCGGTCTTGCATTTGTCTTTTGACATTTGTAAAGGCCGGATTTTTTTATAAGTCAGCGGGCAGATAACGAAACAGCAATAAATTTTTTAGATAGTCGGAGGCAAAGAACTATGGCAAAGAGAACAGACCTGAAGAAAATCATGATCATCGGCTCGGGGCCCATCGTCATCGGACAGGCCGCAGAGTTTGACTACGCAGGTACGCAGGCATGTCTGGCGCTGAAGGAGGAGGGCTACGAGGTGGTGCTGGTGAACTCCAACCCCGCCACCATTATGACCGACACCACTATTGCAGACAAGGTGTACATGGAGCCTCTGACGCTGGAGTATGTGGCACGCATCCTGCGCTACGAGCGCCCCGATGCCATCATCCCCGGTATTGGCGGTCAGACGGGTCTGAACCTTGTGATGCAGCTGGAGAAAAAAGGCGTACTGCAAGAGTGCCGCGTGGAACTGCTGGGCACTTCCAGCAGCAGCATTGAGCGGGCTGAGGATCGCGAGCTGTTCAAGGAGCTGTGCCAGGAGATCGGCGAGCCGGTGATCCCCTCCGAGATCACCTATTCCATCGCCGAGGCCAAGGCAGCCGCCGAGAAGATCGGCTATCCCGTCGTACTGCGCCCCGCATTCACTCTGGGCGGCACCGGCGGCGGCTTTGCCTATAATCCCGAAGAACTGAACGAGATCGCCATCAACGCATTCCGTCTCTCTCCCGTGCACCAGGTACTGGTAGAGGA
>JAZQMH010000053.1:0-9417 GCA_045543255.1 Vescimonas sp. | reverse complement strand
GCGCAAGTCCCTCATCCGCTCTTTTTTCTTGGAAATACTGTCGGCAAAATAGACGATGACCGCCAGCTTTGCGATCTCCGAGGGCTGGAAGGTGAGGACGCCGTCAACGCCCAGCCAACGGGTGGCGTTATTCTTGGTAATACCCACCCCTGGGATAATGACCAACAGCAGCAGGAAAATCGCCAACACCATAAGGATTTTCGCCGCACCGCGCCAGCGCTGATAGTTAAATCGTCCCACCACCAGCATGGCCACGATGCCTGCGGCGGCGAACACCGCCTGACGCTTGAAATAGTACCCTGCACTGCCCGTCTCGTAGTAGGCCGAGGGGAAAGAGGCGGAAAAGAGCATCATAAGGCCGATGCCCGTCAGCAGGAGGGTCAGAAGAAGGAAGGGAATATCCATTGAGCCCTTACCTGCCAGATAGTGCTTCCGCGCCATCTCTTTTTTATGCTGTTCCTGCGCTTTTCGTGCGTGGTGTTCCTCTCGCGTCACGGCTTCGTTCCCCTCCTTCCTTTAGCGTTTCTGTTTTTTGAAAAATAATACCTTAGAAAAATTTACACATGGAAAAATCGACCTGCCACGCCGAAATAGGCAATGAGGCAGCCCACGGCGCTGACGATGGTGAACACCGCCACCACCTTCCGCTCATTCCAGCCGCACATCTCGAAATGATGGTGCAGGGGTGCCATTTTGAAAAAGCGCTTGCCGTGGGTCAGCTTAAAGTAGCCCACCTGAATGATGTCGGAGAGTGTCTCGCAGATGTAGACGATACCCACCAAAATGAGAATAAGGGGCATATCGTAGGCGAAAGCCGGCGCCGCCACGGCGCCGCCGAGGAACAAAGAACCCGTATCGCCCATAAAGACCTTGGCGGGGAAGTGGTTATAGAGCAGGAAGCCCAGCAGACCGCCCAGCATAGCGCCGCCGAAGAGACCCAGCTGCTCATAGCCCTGCCATGCAACGCCCACCGCCGTGAAGAAGGCCGCCACAGGCAGCGTCACGGAGGAGGAGAGGCCATCCAAGCCATCGGTGATGTTCACGGCGTTCACCGTACCCACGATGACGAAGGCGGCAAAGACGAGATAGAGCCACCAAGGCAGCACGAGGTGACCATGCCAGAAGGGGATATAGAGATTGGGGCTCAGCATCCCCTCATAGCGCATGAGGCAGATAAAGGCGATAGCCGCCGCCAGCTGCAAAAGGAACTTCTGAGGAGCAGTCAAGCCCGTGTTCTGCTTATGGCGAATCTTCTGCATATCGTCAATGCAGCCGATGCCGCCGAAAATGAGGGCGAACACGAACACATAGATGTGGCGGAAATCCCCCGCCAGCATCCCCTTCCAGCCCATGATGACAATGGCGATACCGATGCCCACCATGAACATCAAGCCGCCCATGGTAGGCGTGCCCTGCTTCGTCATGTGCCACGTAGGGCCGATTTCCTTAATGCTCTGTCCCGCCTTCAATCTCTGCAGTGCGGGAATGAGAAACTTGCCCACCACAGCCGTCACAACAAAGCTGATGACGAGGGCGAAAATAATGCTTTTCATATCCTTTGCTCCTTTTGCCGCCCCCGAAAGAGGGCGGCGATGGTAAAATCCTTAGTGTTTCAAATGCTCCGCCACGATGACACGCTCATCCATGGGGAAGTGCTCGTGGTTGATCTCCTGATAGTCCTCGTGCCCCTTACCTGCCAGCACGATGACATCCCCCTCCTGTGCGTTGTCCATGGCGTAGTGGATGGCCTTCACGCGGTCGGGCTCCACGGCGTAGGCCGCCCCCTCGGGCATACCCGTGAGGATCTCCTCGATGATGAACATGGGGTCTTCCGTGCGGGGATTGTCGGAGGTGACGATGGAGAAATCGGCAAGCCGTGCGGCAATCTCGCCCATCACAGGGCGCTTGGTACGGTCGCGGTCACCGCCGCAGCCGAAGAGAACCACCACGCGACCCTTGGCGAAGGCCTTCGCCGCCACCAGCACCTTCTCCAGTGCATCGGGCTTGTGGGCGTAGTCGTTCAAGATGGTGTAGTTCTTCCCGGGGGTGGGAATAATTTCCATTCTGCCCTTCACACCGTGATTCCGCGCCAAAGCATCGGCGCAGTCGCCCAAGGAAACGCCCAAGTTCCAGCAGCAGCTGATGGCGTCCAAGGTATTATATACGGTGAACTCGGCGGGAATGCCCACACGGACATGATTCCACTCAATATCCGCCTCAGCATCGAACTCCACGCTGCCGGCGAGAAGCTGCACGTTCTTCGCCATCAAGTCCGCCTTACCGCGGACGCTGTAGCTGAACTTGCGGCAGGGGCAGTTTTGAATCATCCGCTCGCTCCACGGATCATCGGCGTTGTAGATGGCCAGATCGCAGCGCTGGAAGAGGATGGCCTTGGCGTCGCAGTACTCCTCCATGGTCTTATGGAAATCGAGGTGGTCGCGGCTCAAATTGGTGTAGATACCTACGGCGAAGCGGATGCCATACACGCGGTCAAGGCTCAGCGCGTGGGAGGAGACCTCCATCACCACGTGGGAGCAGCCCGCGTCCGCCATCTGACGGAACAGGCGGTGCAGCTCGAAGGATTCGGGGGTAGTGCGCTCCGTGGGCAGCACTTCCTTGCCGATCATGTTCTGAATGGTGCCTACGAGACCCACCTTTGCTCCCGCCTTCTGCTCCAAAATGCTCTTGATGAGGTAGGTGGAGGTGGTCTTGCCGCTGGTACCCGTCACGCCGATCATGGTCATTTCGCAGGCGGGATGGTCAAACCAGTTGCCGCCCATGAGTGCCAGCGCTTGGCGGCTGTTCTCCACCACCACATAGGGGATGCCCTCCACAGGGCGCTCCACCACGGCGCATACCGCGCCCTTTTCTGCCGCTATGGGGACGAACTTATGTCCATCCACCGCCTCGCCGGAGATGGCAACGAAGATGTCCCCCTCTGCCGTGGTGCGGGAATCGTAACTCACGCCGGTAATGTCCATATCCATATCCGCCGTGGCAGACACGATGGGAATACGGTGCAGCAGGTCTTTCAGTTTCATAGGCAAGTTCTCCTTTTATCCGGTGATAGCGCGAAAAGCCGCGCAGAATTGATAATACCAGTTCCAAGGGGTCGCTGAACATAACTGAGATTGCTTAAAATCTTGCAAAAGTTGCTTAGTCTCTTACCGCCGTATCGCCGAGGCGCACGGTGATGACCGAGCCTGCCTCCAGCTGTGTGCCGTGTTCTGTTTCCTGAGAGAACACGCGGACGGTGCTGGACTCTCTTCCCGTTGTGCCGGTAAAGCGGAGGAAGAGGCCGGAGTTCGCCATGACGGCGTTGGCCTCCGAGGGGGTCATACCCACCAAATTGGGGACGGTGCAGAGGTCTGTGGGCTTTTCTGCTCCCATGTAGATGATCACCGTGGACTTGCCGGGGATCAGCACGCCGCCCACGGGTGTCTGGTCGGTGACGGTTTCGCCGTCGCCCACCACGCGGCAGCCAAAGCCACGCTCGGTGAGCTTACTCTTTGCCTCGTCAAGACCCATGCCCACCACACTGGGCACGGTGGTGTCGATACCCAGCAGCTCTTCTGCGCTGTAGCTGGGCTCGAAGCCGAGATAGGGGAGGATCTCCGCCATAATGGCGCTGGAATAGGGGGCTACCATGTTACCGCCCGACACGTACACGTTGGTGGCGCGGCTGGGGGTATCCATGGTAATAAGCATCATAATTTCAGGGTCGTCGGCGGGGGCGAAGCACACGAAGGAGACCACGACATCGCCCGTCTGTCCCTTATCTGCCGTACCTGTCTTGCCGCCGATGCGGTAGCCCGCCACCTGTCCGTTCTTACCCGTACCGCCGCTGACCACGTACTCAAGGCACTCCCGCACCTCGGCGGAGGTCTCCTCGGAGATGACCTGACGGATGGGGGTGGCATCGTGGCGATAGAGGACGTTGCCGTCGCTGTCGCGGCTCTCCTCCACCAAGTAGGGCTCGTAGAGATAGCCGCCGTTGACGCAGGCGGCCTGCGCCGCAATGAGGTTGAGGGGCGTCACGGTGAAGTTCTGACCGAAGGCGTAGCAGGCGAGGTCGAGCTGGGTAAAGGCATCCTTCTGGGCGAACACGCCCTGTGCCTCGCCGCCCAAATCAACGCCCGACGTGCCGTGGAGACCGAAGGAATCGAGATAGTCGTAGAAAGTATCCGTGCCCAGCCGCAGACCGTAGGTGATAAAGGCGGGGTTGCAGGAATTACCCACCGACTGCTGCAGCGTCTGCTGTCCGTGACCTTCCTTGGAAGAGCAGTGGATGGTCTCGCCGGAGACCTCCGTGTGACCCGAGCAGAATACGGTGGTGGTCTCATCCACCACGTCCTCTTCCAACGCCGAGGCCAGCGTCAAGATCTTGAAGGTAGAGCCCGGCTCATAGGTGTCGTTTAAGCACTTGTTGCGCCACTGGGTCAGCTGGGCTTGGGATTCGGTGATCTCCCCTCGCTCAATCTGCTCCAACAGCGTTTGGTCGGTGACGGTGGCGAAGTCGTTGAGGTCATAGTTGGGGTAGGAAGCCATGCCGAGGATGGCGCCCGAGTTCACATTCAGCACCACGCCCGCCGCGCCGTTGGCGGGGGAGAAGGCGTCGCACATCTCCTCAATGCCCTTTTGCAGGTAATACTGCACCGTGGCATCCAGCGTCAGCTCCAAGTTCTCGCCATGCTCGGGGGCGAAGTACTGGGAGTACTCAAAGAGCATATCGTTGTCGGCGGCATCCTTCGCCGTCACCACCAAGCCCGACTCACCCTGCAGCCGCGTCTCATACTCCGCCTCAATGCCGTAGAGGCCCGTATAGTCCGTACCCACAAAGCCGATGACATGGGGGGCTAAGTTGCTGTAGGGGTAATAGCGCTTGGCATCGGTGGCGAGGTAGATGCCGTGTACGCTGTATTCGTTGATAAATTCCCGCACCTCGTCGGCGATGTCCTCCTCCACGCGGAAGGCGAGGACTTCGTACTCGGAGTAGGTGCGCTCCATCTTCTCGTAGATGCTCTCCTCGCTGATGGAGAGGATCTCGGCGAGAGTTTCGGCAAGCTGTGCCTTCGTCCACTTGGCGGGCTTTTCCGTGTCCTTCAGCTGTGCGTCCAGCTCAAGAGGGGAGAGGAACACCGTTTCCGCCGTGGAGGAGATGGCGAGGATGTTGCCCGAGGCATCGTAGATGGTGCCGCGTGAGGCCGTCACCACCGTGGAGCGTGTCTGCTGGCTCACGGCGAGAGACTGAAGCTCCTCATGGCGCACGATCTGCAACGAGAACAGCTTAAAAAACAGCACCACGAACATGGCCACGCCCATAATGATCATGAGAATAAGCGTGCGACGCTGGATCACCCGATTGGCGCGGCGCACAGATTCGTCTTTTCTGTTGTTCTGAGAGGTGGAAAAAGACACGGAAAAACCTCCAAATGAGGGAATTTGGTCACAAAAATCCTATTTCTAAATGCCAAGCAAGGAGCAAGAAGAACCCTTCTTACTCCTTGCCTATTTCTTTCAAACTATACGCCGCCATCATCGGAAAAATTCCACCACCGACACGGCGCTGCGCTGCACATTGGCAAAGACCTGTGCGGTGATCCCCGGTTCTTCCCCGTAGACCACGGCGCTGTCGTTGCCGCTGAGGTCGATGTACTGGATCTGCCCCGATGTGGGCTTGGACATGCCCTCTGCCTCTGCCACCGCCTTAATGGTAGCGAGGTCGAAGGTCTTTTCATACTCCGTCAGCAGCGCCACATGCTCCGTCTCTAAATCGGACAGCTCGTTGGTCATCTGAGAGATGGAAGCGCCCACCGCCGTCAGCTGAACATAGCCCAGCAGCAGGATCACCACGAGGGCGCAGGTAGCGGCAACGCCCATGGCCAGCAGGGGGGAGGGGCGGGTCTTTGCCTTAGGCTGTGCCTCGGCGCGGCGGCGCTGCACAGGGGCAGCCTCGGCGCGGCGCTGGGGCATGGTGCCCGCTTCTTCCAGCTGACGCTCCAACACGAGAGCATCAAGATCATAGGCGAGGCTTCCGTAGACTGCGCTATCATTGACGCGATATTTCTTTGCCACGAAAACCCCTCCTTTCTCTCAACTGCTTTTTTTACAATTTCTCTGCCACGCGGAGTTTGGCACTTCTCGCGCGGGGATTATACTCTAGTTCCGCTGCACCCGATACGATGGGCTTGCGGCTCACTAACTTCATCTTCGGCTTCTTGCCGCAGACACACACGGGGAAATTGGGTGGGCAGGTGCAGCCCGTTGCCAGCTCCTGCATGGTCTTTTTAATAATGCGATCCTCCAAGGAATGGAAGGAGATGACCGCCAAGCGACCACCCACGTTCAACACCTCAGCCGCCGCCTCCAACATGGGCGGCAATGCGTCCAGCTCACCGTTGACGGCGATGCGGATGGCTTGGAAACTGCGCTTGGCAGGATGCTGCTTTTCACGGAGCGCCGCAGGGGGCATGGAGGACTTGATAATGTCCACCAGCTGTGCTGTCGTCTCGATAGGTGCGCTTTCTCTTGCGCGGCAGATGCCGCGGGCTACAGCGGGTGCGTATCGCTCCTCACCGAAATCGAAGAGGATGCGCCGCAGCTCTTCGTAGCTCCACTCATTCACCACATGGCGGGCGGTCAAATACGCCGTGCGATCCATGCGCATGTCGAGGGGTGCGTCGTTCATATAGCTGAAGCCGCGCTGGGCTTCATCCAGCTGGGGAGAGGAAACGCCCAAGTCGAAGAGCATGCCATCCACGCCGCTGATATTGAGTTCTTCCAAGATCTCGCCCACGCGGTCAAAGTTACTGTGTACCAGCGTGACGTGATCCATGTAGTCCTTCAAGCGCTCCTTGGCGGCTTCAATTGCCGTTTCGTCGCGGTCGATGGAAATGAGGCGGCCTGTGGTAAGGCGGCGGGCGATCTCCAAGGAGTGTCCCGCGCGGCCTAATGTGCCGTCGATGTAGATGCCATCGGGACGGATATTCAGCGCCTCGAGGCACTCGTCCAGCAGTACGGGTCGATGGCCGTAGCGCTGATCCTCGGCGGTGTCGTGCACGTGCTTGTCCATCACAGTCCCAGCTCCTCCATGGCCTTTTCAAGGTCGCCCGTATCGAGGGCGGCGCTCTCCAGTTCAGACCAGCGCTGTGCGTTCCAAATCTCCACACGGTCGAAGCTGCCGATGACCACCACGTCCTTCTCCAAACCCGCGTACTCACGGAGCTTGGCGGGGAGGAGGATGCGGCCCTGTCCGTCGGGCTCACAGTCGGCGGTGAGGGCGAACATGGCGCGGAGACGCTTCACCTCGGAGTAATTCATGGTGCGGAGCTTGTCCATAAAGGCAGCCCAGCTCTCGTCGGAATAGACGCTGAGGCAGTGGTTCTGTCCCACCGTCACATGGAAGGTGCTGCCCAGTTCCTCACGGAGCTTGGCAGGGATGAACAGACGACCCTTCGCGTCGATGGTATGTGCGTAATGACCCGTCATGTTCTCACCTCCTCACAGCGCTGTCATTTCCGTCGTTTTGGGAAAACCGTGGGATTTCTCCCCACAAATAGGGGCACTACCCCCACCTTTCCCCACTAATGAGATAAGTATACATAAAACACCCCCAAATTGCAAGGAAAAATTTTTACGTAAACCACCTCCAAAAGCAGGAAAAACCGCCATTTTTCACCAAAAAACACACAAAAAATAACACGCCCGTTTCAGAAAAACGAGCATAAAAAAGCCGAGACACAATATCTTGTGCCTCGGCTTGTAGTAACCACAATATTTCGATTTATAGAAGATGTGGAGAAATCTTCGCCACTTTTTTGTGGGTTTTCCACAAAGGGGAACGTGCCCTTATTCGGCGGATTTCTGACGGAGATGTTCCTGTGCGGCCTGCATCTGCTCCTGGGAGGCGGCGCGGAACTGCGTGCGGGAATTCTGCACCTCAGCCAACGCAGACTGGATGGCCTCCTCGGTACGGCGCAATGCGTCCTCGGTGTAGGTGTTGGCCACGCGATACAGCTCACGGCTGCGATCCTCGGCGCGGCGGACGATGTCGTTGGCCTTCTGGCGGGCCTGCTGCAGCACCTCGCTCTCGGAGACGATGGTCTTGGCGTCCAATTCGGCCTGACGCAGCATCTTCTCCACTTCCTTCTTGGCCCCTGCCACATACTCGTTGCGGGCGGCGATCAGCTCCTTGGCCTTCTTCAGCTCCAGAGGGAGCTTGCCGCGGATCTCATCGAGGATATCCAGTGCTTCGTCGCGGTTGATGGTGCATTTCTCGGCGCTGAAAGCTACGCTTTTCGCGTCGTCGATCATGCTGTAGAGCATGTCCAGTAATCTCTGTACGTCCTTCTCTTCCATCTCAGTCCCGTCCTTTCATCAATTCCTCCGCGACAGCCGCGGGTACATACTTTTCAAGAGGCTGGTGATAGCGGATCATCTCCCGCGCCATGGTGGAGCTGAAATGCTCAAACTCCGCGCTGGCGGGCAGCAGCACCGTCTCTAAGGTAGGCTCAATGCCACGGTTGATCCGCGCCATCTGCATCTCCATATCGAAGTCCGTCACGTTCCGCACGCCCTTAATGAGGATGTTCGCGCCCTTTTGACGGGCATAATCTGCCAACAGACCGGAGAAATTCTCCGCCTCGGCGTTGGGGATATGGGCGATGGACTTTTGAATCAGCTCCAAGCGCTTCTCGCTGGTAAACATAGGCTGCTTCTTATCACAGTTCACCATCACGCACACCAGCACCTTGTCAAAACAGGCGGCGGCACGCTCAATGATGTCCAAATGCCCCAAAGTAATGGGGTCGAAGCTGCCGGGATAGATCGCAATACTCATGCTCAGTCCTCGTTTCCGCTGCGATGATACACACTCAGCTTGATCTTGCCGTAGCGGTACTCCCGATACAGCGAATAGGGGGGCGCAACAGGGGGCAATTCCGTCTCCACGGCGCTCTCTGCCACAATTATACCATGTTCTCGACAAATGTCAAACTTTGTGATCTGCTCCAAAGCCTCCCCAAGGAGCTTGGAGCCATAGGGGGGATCGAGGAAGATAATGTCGAACTTCTCCCCGCTCTTGAGATAGGCCATGCTGTCCCCCTGCCGCACCACGGCATTGTCGGTAAGGTCGCACAGCTTCACATTCTCGCGGATAAGATTCACAGCATCCTTCCGCTGGTCAATAAACACGCACTCCCGCGCGCCGCGGCTCAGTGCCTCAATGCCCAGCTGCCTCGTACCTGCAAACAGGTCGAGGATGCGGCGGCCCCCAATGACAAACTGCAAAATGGAGAAGATGCTCTCCTTCACCTTGCCTGTGGTGGGGCGGGTCTCCATGCCCTCCAGCTCTTTCAAACGTCTGCCACGGGCAGAACCGGTAATCAAGTCGGAGGCCAAGCGGTCTTAGGAAGACAA
>JAZQMH010000052.1:0-11169 GCA_045543255.1 Vescimonas sp. | reverse complement strand
GCGACACCGTGGATTATCTCATCTCCTGCAACACCACCAATTACCGCGATTTCCCCGCCAGCGCCTACTACTACACCTTCCACCGCCTCATCAAAATCTTCGGCTGGAACGAGGGCTGAAACTACCCTCTCACTAATAGGTAAAACATCCCCCCTTGTTGCCCCATTTAGGGCAACAAGGGGGGATTATTTTAGAAAATTTTTCTTGTGATGCAGAATCCAAAGGCCCCCTTGGGGGACAGCCCGTTGAGGCGGGGCGTCGTGAACGCCGCCCCCTACAGGGCTTGCAAAACGCCCTCGGTCTTGTTGTAGGGCGCGATGCCCACATCGCGCCGCCGTAGAAAAGCGTTGGCAAAGAGAAAAAGCCGCCTCGCCCGAAAAGAAAACACCGCAAAAGCCCCTTCACCCCAAAGGCATCGCCACCCCTACCGCCTCTGCCCATGAAGGCGCAGAATGGATGCTAAAGTACATGAATCCGCCGAAAAACGCAGAATCTCCCGCCGTTTTTTAACACTTCACTTTACCGCAATACAAAGCATTGCAAACAATGCCAATACACAATTACCAATTCCCAAATAACAGATAACAATTAACAAATAACAATTCTCTTTCTCAAATAACAATTCACAAATAACATGCCCGCGGCGCAAAGCTCACCGCATCGGGCAAAGGAAAAAGAAATATATATTTTCTATTTTTTTTAAGGCTTCGCCTCTGTTTCCAAAAGATGCGCCGTACCGCAAGGCGACAAAAAAGAGCCCCGCAGGGCTCTTTTTTGTCGTTACTTTAAGGTAATGCTATTGTTCAACACAGTGGAACTGTAGAGGAACAGCACATCGGCATCGGTGAAGTCCACGAAATTCCCCACCATGGCGGGCATCATGTAGCGGATGTCCACGGCGGTGACTTTCCCATAGCTCTGAGCAAGCAACGGCAGAAGAGCAGAACCGAAGGAATCCCGCACCACCACCAAGTGGCGGTCATTCCCCGCGTTGGGGTTCTCGATGGTCACCAAGGAAAGAGGGCCGCCCACGAACAGCTCGTAGGGGTCGCGCTCACTGAGCTTGGCGGTGTCGTAGAGAGGCATCTCCTCCCCCGTCTCGCCGTTGCGGACGATGTAGCCATCCATGTCGGGATGGCGCAGCACCGTCATCTCCTCGGCGGGAATGCCGTCCACCTCGTCACCGTACACGCCGATGTACTCGGTGGTCAGCACTTCTTCCGTCCAGCTCTCCGACAGCACACCGTCACCGTCTAAAACGGTGTCCGTGTCGAACTCCAGCGCCGCGCCCAACTCACGAAGGACAAAGCCCAAGCGCTCCTGCCGCCAGTGGGGGTCGGTGCGGTAGTAGTCCTCCAACGTAAGGCACACGCTGAGGTCGATGAAATTGCTCCCCCACTTGTCGGCGACCGCCTGCAGGATGGCAAGCTCCGCCTCGTTGAGGTGGCCGTTGGAACCGTTCAAATAGCCGTTTTTCGAGGGGATGAGGGCGAGGAACACGCGCTGGGATTCGCCGCAGTAGTCCTCGGCGAAGGTCTTAAACTTACCGATGGCGCGGTCGATGCTCTTCTCGTCCAGTTCCTTCTCGTTGCGGTAAACGCCGTCGCCCACCACGAAGTACTCGGGAGTCGCATCGGGGGCGGGGGTATCATCGGGGGTGGTGTCGGGTGCAGGGCTCTTGCCGCAGGCGGCAAGGCTCAGCACCATCACAAGGGCAAGAAGCCCACAGACAAGTCGCTTCATTAGGCGATGGGCTCGGCGACCACTTCCACCACAGCCTCACCGTAGACGCCGCCAAGGTGAGAGGCAAAGGTATCCAGCAGCTCCTGTGCGCCGAAAGCGGACACCACATAGTTACCCACG
Organism: Vescimonas sp.; assembly: GCA_045543255.1. GTDB lineage: Bacteria > Bacillota > Clostridia > Oscillospirales > Oscillospiraceae > Vescimonas. The sequence continues at coordinate 9,306 of JAZQMH010000052.1, read as the reverse complement.
GTGTAGATGACGAGACCCTCGGGGATGCCGCACATCCACTGACGAGCCTGAATGTTCTCCTGCAGAGCCTTCACCACGGTCTCCACATTGGCACTGTCGGTGACGCGGAAGCAGCCGGCGGTAAAGGTGTTGGCGTTCATCATGTGCAGGGCAGAAGCGGCGTCGTCCACCATGGCGGCGCTGTCAACAGGCAGACCCACCATGAAATCCACGGTCTCAGCATCGGTCATGTCCATGGCGCCGGGGGCGTCCATGACCATGCTCTCGCCGCTGCCGCCGCCGACGGGGAACTTCTCCTCCTCAGCGTACTGGGCGAAGACGTTGCTCAGCAGGGTGGTGGAATCGGCGATGTCGGTGGTGGCATCGTTCTTTGCGCCGCAGGCACACAGACCCAGCACCATCACCAGTGCCAGCAGCAGGGCAGTAAACTTCTTCATAATTGTATCCTCCAAAAATTTTATGTCGTTTTGTTGATTCGGCGGCCTTCCACCGCCTGTGTCCATAGAATAGACGAAATCAGTATTGACTTTGTTCCCAAAAATCATAACATATTTTTGGTAAATTTGCAATAGATGGTTCCTCTTTCGCCATAGGGCATTTTTTGGTATGATGGGGACGAGGTGAAAGAACGATGAAGAAATTTTTCGACAAGCAGCCCGTGTGGTTCGCCGTGATTTGGATAATCGTATACGTCCTCGCCTTTGGCAACGCCGACACCCTCTCGGAATCCTTAGGCGTGCCCAAGCTCATTACCGCCGTTGTGGGCTTAGTGCTGACGGTCGTACTGCTGCTGTTTTTGCGGAAACATGCCCTGTTCCCCTACTGCGGCTTGCAGCGAGGGAAGGGGGGACGCTGGGCGTGGTTTCTGCCCCTCATCGCTGTGTCCACCGTCAATTTCTGGCATGGCATGACGCTCCGTGAGGGGGCGGCGCTGTACCTCATCAGCATGGTGTGGGTGGCCATCTTGGAGGAGCTCATCTTCCGCGGTCTCCTCTTCCGCGCCATGGAAAAAGACGGGCGCACCGCCGCCGTCATCGTCTCCTCCGTCACCTTCGGCGTGGGGCACATCGTGAACCTCCTGCTGGGCGCGGAGCTTTTGTCCACCGCCTTGCAGCTGGTGGAGGCAACGGCGCTGGGCTTTTGCTTCACCGCCATTTTCATGGTGACGGGGAGCTTGCTGCCCTGCATTCTCTCCCACGCTTTCATTAACTGCACCTCCTTCTTCGCCCTCGACCCCACCCCCACGGGGCGCATCGTCACCTGCATCATCGTAACGGTGGTAGCGGTCAGCTACGGCGCATGGCTGCTGAAGAAGAATGGAGTACTTTATTTTGAAATGAAGAATGAAGAATTGTGATGTCCCCTGTGGGGACGATTAAAAAAGCACCCTTTCGGGTGCTTTTTCTTATTCACTTACAGCAAAGGCAACGCTCTGTCGCGGCCCATGAAGAACAGTGCCACCGTGCCGGGGCCCGTGTGGGAGCCGATGGTGGTGCCCACATAGTAGATCTCCGCCTTGCCGTTGAGTTTGGGAAAGCGCGCCTCGATCATGTCCGCCACGGCGCGGGCATCGTCGTAGCAGTGGGAGTGGGAGATGTAGCACTTGCCGTCGTAGTCGAGGCCACCGTCGGCATACTGCTCCATCCGTGCCACGATCTCGGCGATGACCTTCTTCTTGCCGCGGATCTTGCTGCGGGGAATGAGGCAGCCCCGCTCGTCCATGTTCAGCAGGGGGCAGATGTTCAGCACGCCGCCAATGAAGCCGCTGGTCTTGGACACGCGGCCACCCTTCACATAGAAGGTAAGGTCGGTGGAGAAGAACCAGTGGTTCATCTTCAGGCGGTTCTCCATAGCCCAAGAATACAGCTCATCAATGCCCATGCCTGCGTCGCGCTTATCCGCCAGCAAGTCCATAAACAGGCCGTAGCCCGAGGATGCGCCGAGGGAATCCACAATGTAGATCTTCCGCTGGGGGAACTGCTCACGGAGAATGAGGGCGGCAGAGGAAGCGGAGTTATAGCTGCCCGAAAGACCCGAGGACAGGCACACATGGAGAATATCCCGCCCGCTCTCCAAAATGGGGGTGAACATTTCCAAATACTGGGAGATATTCACCTGAGAGGTGGAGGTCTCCGCGCCGTTGGTCATAGCCTCATAAAACTGGGGGAAGGGCATGGACTGCCCCAAGTCGTCGGGGTACACCACGCCGTCCATGGTGAAGTGGAAGCAGGTATACTGAATATCACGGGCGGCAAAATGCTCTGCCGTCAGATCGGCGGTAGAGCAGCAAGTCAAAGCATAAGACATAAAAAAAGACTCCTTTATTTGGTTGCTTTCAGTATACCCGCAGACTGCCCCAAAAGACAACCTACGAAGGGGGGAGAGTCGCTCCTTAAACGATAGAGAGCCACTCTACCAAGCGTAGAGTGGCTCAAAAAGTTATGAAATTCACCGCTTTTTAATGCGAAATGCTAAGAAAACGATGGCGCAGATGGGGAGCAGCAGCAGGAAGATCTGCCACGGGTTATTCCGCAAAAAGGTGAGGTAGAGGGCCGTCACAAGGCTGACGGCGATGGCGGCGATAATGAAGCGGTTGCCGTGACCCTTGTGGAACACCGACTGGAGCACCAGCAGCACCACCAGCGACACAGGCACGGCAAACACAGGCAGCAGCCACATGACGTAGCCCGACCACCACAGCACGAGAAACACCAAGAAGGCCAGCGTCCACACGCCGAGAACGGCGATGGCGGTGATGGCGCGGGTGTTGTAGTGGGGCTCTTGGGGCTTATTGTAGACGATGGGCTCGATTTCCGCGTGGGGCTTAATAAGATAGTCCACGCTCACATCGAACAGGGCGGCAATTTCCATCAGCAGGAATACGTCGGTGGTCACTTCGCCACGCTCCCACTTGGAGATGGTCTTGTCGGAGTAGTTGAGCTTTTCGCCCACCTCCGCCTGTGTCATGCCTGCGGCGAGGCGCAGCCGTATCAAATTGCTGGCAATCGTGGCCTTTCTTTCGTCCATACAGCCCCGCCTCCCTTCGTTTTCATCTTAACATATCTATTATGACGGAAACAAGGTGCAAAAGTCAAGTGAATAGAATGTAAAAAGTTGCGCTGCGCCGCTCCGCCGCATAATTACGCCCCCTTTCTGCCATACTACGCCCAATAGGAGGGATGGAATATGGAAGATTTTACCACACAATGTCAGCGCTTGGACACTCTGCTGGGGGTGGGCCGCAATTTCGATGTGTTGGGGCGCAATATCGCCGTTGGCGCACGCCGTGGTCGGCTGTGGGTAGTGGTGGGCTTTGTGAAGGACGAGCTGGTGGAGCGCTTGGTGGGCACCTTGCAGCGCCTTGATGCCGCCCGCTGTCCCACCGCCGAGACCCTCATCGCCCACAGTATCAACATCGCCGATGCCGTGGCGGAGCGTGACGAAACGAAACTCTTCACCGCCGTCTTTTCGGGCAAGACCCTGCTCATGGTGGAGGGCTACGACGGGGGCATCCTCTTGGAGGCCAAGACCTACCCCACCCGCGCCGTGAAAGAGCCCGACACCTCGAAAGTCCTCCGTGGCAGCCACGACGGCTTCACCGAGAACATCATGCAGAACGCCGCCCTCCTTCGCCGCCGCATCCGCACCCCTGAACTGACCTTAGAGCGCCACCAAATCGGCGGCCGCAGCGCCTGCGATGTGGCGCTGGTGTACTTGAAAGGGGAGGCGGAAGAGGCGCAATTGGACATTTTGCGCCGCAAATTAGCCGCCATCGACGTGGGCTCTATCGCCATGAGCCAAGAGTCCGTCGCCGAGTGCATCGTGCCGAAGCAGTGGTGGAATCCCTTCCCCAAAATCCGCTACACGGAGCGCCCCGATGTGGCCACCGCCGCCATTATGGAGGGTGGCATTTTGCTGATGGTGGACAACTCCGCTTCCCTCATGGTGCTGCCCACCTCCCTTTTCAGCTTCGCAGAAGAAGTGAACGACTACTATTTCCCGCCCCTCATCGGCTCCTACCTCCGCATCGTGCGGCTCACCGTCCTTTTTTTGACGGTGTTCATTACGCCGCTATGGTATTTATTGGTAAAAGACCCCGACCGCCTACACGAGAATTTCCACTTTCTGCTCATTGAGGACGAGTATTTCGTGCCCCTTATTTTGCAGCTTTTGCTGGTGGAATTCATCATCGATGTGCTGAAACTGGCCTCGCTGAACACACCCGACGCCCTCTCCAACTCCTTCTCCATGCTGGGGGCGCTGATTTTAGGTGACTTCGCCGTGCAGGCGCGGTGGCTGGTGGCGGAGGTGCTGGTATATATGGCCTTCGTTGCCGTGGCGGGCTACGCCCAGCACAGCTACGAGATGGGCTACGCCTGCAAACTGGTGCGGATGTCGCTGCTCATTCTCATTTGGCTCTTGGACATTTGGGGCTTCGCCATAGGGGTGGTGCTGTCCATCGCCCTCATCGCCTCCACCAAAACGGTGGTAGGGAAGGGGTATCTCTATCCCCTCGTCCCCTTCAACGGCAAGCAGCTGCGGCGGATTATGCGCAGGCGACCGATTAGCAGGGAGAACACATGAAAAGCCGCCCACTGGGCGGCTTTTTCAAATTAACAAGTAACAATTAACAAGTAACAATTAACAGGTATAAGGCGCGGCAATCCTCTACCTTTCCCCCGCAGTGAGCGGCTGAGCGAGTTAGGAGCAGAGGCGATGCTACATTTAGACGAAACTATCACCGCAGAAATCTACGCGAGGGATGGCATCGCTGTCCTATGCAGTGAAGCGCGCTGAAGGAAGTTTTGAAACCATGGGTTTCAAATGGCGTTTCTTTTGGTACTTTTCTTTCGCTATTGAAAGAAAAGTACAAACATTCCCGTAAAAAATTCTCCCTTCAATGTACCTTTTTCTTGGCATCAGACATAATACCATCCACATCCGCTCCCCAAATATCCAACCCCTCGGCGGTGAAGCACTCCACCTTCTCTACACCGAAGAAGCCCTTGGCCACCGCCTCGATGTACTCAAAACCGAAATTGCGGAAAATCGGCCCGCCCGCCGTGGTGACATAGATGAGATGCTTGCAGCGGCACAAACTCTGAGGCACGCCGTGGTCATCGTAGCGGAAAGTGATGCCTCCCACGGTGATTTGCTCCACATACCCCCGCACCACCGCAGGGAACAGCAAGTCCCAATAAGGCGCGGCCATTACCACGGTGTCCGCCGCCGCGAACTGACGGGCGAGGGCAAAGAAGGGATGGTCGTAGTCCTCCGCCGCCAGCAGGCTATCCCGCAATTGGAGCGTTTCGGGGGTCAGTCCCGTTACGCCGCTGTCTGCGAGGGATAGGCGCACCACCTCGCCGCCAAGTTTTTTGAGTACCGCCTCTGCCAATTCCCGCGTGCGGGAATTCTCTCGCATACAGCCGTCAACAAACAGTGTCATGGTCTGCACCTCCGTTCTTTCTTAGGTACAGTATAGCATAGGGGCAGGGAATTCACAATGAACAATTCGCGGTTCGATTGGCTTCACCGCCGCGCCACTCCGCCAAAATTCCCAAAAAATCCCTTGGATTTTCTCTCTCTTCACCAACAAAAACCCTCTTGTCACAAGCGACAATATGTCTTATAATACACCTATCTCATACAACACCCGTCTTATTTTTATTATGTGGAAAGGGGAAATACGCTATGACAAAGCAGTCGAAAATCACCGATGTGACCCGTGAGAAGATCTGCGACAGCTTTTGGGATCTGTATAAGGCCAAGCCCATTCGTCAGATCACCGTAGGTGAGGTGGCAGAGGCCGCAGGTGTCCACCGCAGCACCTTTTACCGCTATTTCCACGATGTGTATGAGATCTACGAGATCATCATCGAGGAGGAGGCGGAGCGCTACCAGCAGCATCAGATGTCCCTGCTGGAAAATAACCCCAACGCCACCCCTGAAGAACTGCTGATCGGCGCCATGGAGTACACCGCCTCCCGTGGGGAGTTCTTCTATCTCCTCTTCTGCGGCACGCGGGATTCCTACGGGAAGAACCGTCTTATGGAGAAGATGCGCCCCTTTATCTACCGCATCCTCCAGCGTGACCCCAACGACCCCGCCACGGAGTACTACGCCCATATGCTCCACGAGATCTCCACCATGAACCAGTGCTTCTGGTATGAGCACCGCGACGAGCTGAGCCTTATGGACGTGACGCGGCTGAGCCTGCCCATTATGACGGCCTTCCACGGCATGGGAGCGATTAAAAAAGACCGCTGACGCGGTCTTTTTTTAATTAACAATTAACAATTAACAGTTAACAATTAACAGTTCGTTGCGCTGACCTCTGCATTTCCCATGCAGTGAGCGGCTGAGCGGAAAGAGGGGCAGAGGCGATGCTACAAATTCTGCCGAGACTCCTTCCTCATCATTCACCATGCATTAAAACGAGGGCGTTACGGCTCTCGGCTTTTCTTAACTGTCCCTTATCTTGCTATTGGTTTTCGACCATGGTAAATTTAAATTGCGGTGATTCGCATTTTCATTCCATCCCAAAGATAGAGAAGGAAACAAGAAAGTATGCATTCAATTCTGGAATTCTGGTATCAAATGACGGCAAATCCCCTGCTGTTCATCGCCGTGGCGCTGACGCTGGGCGTCATTCTTGTCAACGGCTGGACGGACGCACCCAACGCCATCGCCACCTGCGTGGTGACACGCTGTATGCCGCCGCGGGCGGCAATTTTAATGGCGGCTCTGTTCAACTTCTTGGGCGTGTTCGTCATGACCCTGTTAAGCGCAAAGGTTGCCGAGACCATTACCAAAATGGTGAACTTCGGCGATGACCCCGACCTCGCCATTATTGCCCTCAGCGCGGCGCTGTTCGCCATCGTCTTATGGGCGACTCTTGCGTGGGTGTTCGGCATCCCCACCAGTGAGAGCCACGCCCTGATTGCAGGTCTTACGGGCAGTGCCATCGCACTCCACAACAGCTTTGCCGGTGTCAACGGCGCGGAGTGGGTGAAGGTCATCTACGGCATCGGCATCTCCGTGGGCTTGGGTTTCGGCCTTGGCTGGCTGGTGTGCAAGCTGGTGACGGCGGTGTTCTATAAGGCCAACCGTCCCAAGACCGAGCCTTTCTTCCGCGGCGCACAAATCGTGGGTGCAGCCTCCATGGCGTTCATGCACGGGGCGCAGGGCGGTCAGAAATTTATGGGCGTGGTGCTGTTGTGCGTGTACATGTCCAAGGGGCAATCCCTGCCCTCGGATATTCAAATCCCCATTTGGCTCATGGTGATCTGCTCCGTGGTCATGGCGGCAGGTACGGCGATGGGCGGTAAGAAAATCATCAAGTCCGTGGGCATGGACATGGTGAAGCTGGAGAAGTACCAAGGCTTCTCCGCCGACATTGCTGCGGCGGTGTCCCTCCTCATCTGCTCCGTGTTCTCCCTCCCCGTGTCTACCACACACGCCAAGACCACCTCCATCATGGGCGTGGGCGCTGTGAAGCGTATGTCCGCCATCAACTTCGGCGTGGTGAAGGAGATGGTGCTGACATGGGTGCTGACCTTCCCCGGTTGCGGCTTGGTGGGCTTTTTCATGACGAAACTGTTTATGTTCATCTTTACTTGATAGACTTTACCGACTAGAAAAAAGGAGAATTACTATGGCCAAAGGCGATAAGTTCTATTTTGAAAATTTTGTCAATGCTACCGCCCTTTCCAAGGAGGCGGCGCTGTATCTGGTGGCGTGCCTTGAGGAGTATGACGGCGAGAACATCACGGACATGCTGACGAAGATGCACGAGATTGAGCATCGGGCCGACATGAAGAAGCACGAGATGGATGCCGCCCTTGCCAAGGCCTTCGTCACTCCTGTTGACCGCGAGGACTTGGACATGCTGAGCCACCAGCTGGACGATGTGACGGATAAGATCGAGGAAGTCCTGCAGAAGTTCTACTGCTACAATATCCGCACCGTTGCCCCCGCCGCTGTGGTATTTGCCAAGCATTTGGTGAAGGCCTGCGAACTGCTGTGCGGTCTCATGGGTGAGTTTGAGAACTTCAAGCGCTCCAAGAACATCCACAAGCTCATTGTGGAGCTGAACGATGTGGAGGAGGAGTGCGACAAGCTGTACCTCGCCTCCATGCGTGAGCTGACCAAGAGCACCACCGATGCCCTGACGGTGATTTTCTGGCGTGACATCTACGATTGTCTCGAGTCCTGCGTGGACGCCTGCGAACACGCCAGCGAGTGTGTGGGCTCTGTCATTATGAAAAATACATAACTGTCCGTTGGACAGTTATGTACCACGCTCCGCGTGGGTAAATTAAAATACGAGAGGGGCATACCCTCAGCTCCGCGCTAAGAGCCGCCCTACGGGCGGTTGCGCTCTCGCACAGCGCCTGCGGGCGCTAGCCCTCTCGAGCTCTCCCCATGCAAGGGTGATGGCTTATTGCTACGCAACCAAATAACTGTTGATAGAGCAATAAAACTGTCCTGCGGACAGATGCAAAAAAGACCGCCATCGGCGGTCTTTTTTATTGCTTAAAAACTCTTCGCCCATGTGACCAGCGAGCCGTGGTGGGTGTTGTCATCCACCGTCTTGCGCATATACTCCGTCACAGGGCCGTTCTTCGCCATCTTGCCTAAGATGACCGCCTGCAACTCCGCCACCGTCATGTCCTCGTAGGGCTTGGTGAGGTCAAGGGCAGGTGCTTCCGCGGGAACTTCTTCCACGGCGGCGACTTCTTCCACAGCAGATACTTCCACCACTTCGGGGAGGATTTCCTCTGCAACAGGGGAAACTTCCTCCACAACAGGCGTAATTTCTGCCATTACGGGTACATCTTCCACCACAGGCATGATTGCGCCATCCTCGACGCTGACCCACACCTCACCGCCGTGAGCAGCAAGGTCGCAGGAAAAGCCGCCGTCCTTGGCGATGGCCTCACGACCCCACAGTGCCCCGCGATAGACCCCGTCGGGGGCGGCACAATGGACGGTGACAGGGTGGTCGGCGTTGTTCACCGCCACCACGGCGTAGCTGCCCTCGCAGGCGCGGGAAAAGACGAACTGCTCCGTGGTGAGGTGCTGCTCGCGGTAGTCGCCATAGCTGAGAGCCTTCACCTGCTGGCGCAGGTGTCCCAGTGCCGCCACCACCGCCACGCAGCCGTTCTCCGCCGCATCGCCTACCCAATGGCGATAGTCCATAGCGGGACGGAGAGGGGCGTCGGCCTCTGCACCGTGACCCTTCTTACCCGCGATGCCGAACTCCGAGCCATAGTAGATGGACGGGATACCTTGGAGGGTGTAGAG
>JAZQMH010000051.1:0-5836 GCA_045543255.1 Vescimonas sp. | reverse complement strand
CCATCTCATTAGCGGAGACCATATCCTTATTGGGATCAAAGTCAGACAAGTTACCCAGACAGTAACGGGCGGTGTTGCGGAACTTCAGGTAGTTCTGGGCGATCTGCTTAAAGATCTCCTTAGAGCAGCGCACGTCTGCGTGGTAATCAGAAGAGGCAGCCCACAGACGGACGATATCCGCACCGAAGTCCTTAATCAGGTCGGCAGGATCTACGCCGTTACCCAGGGACTTGTGCATGGCACGGCCCTGACCGTCCACCACCCAACCGTGGGTGAGGACCTGCTTGAAGGGGGCACCCTTGTCCAATGCACCGACGGAGGTCAGCAGGGAGGACTGGAACCAACCACGGTACTGATCCGCACCTTCCAGATAGACATCTGCCGGCCACAGCTCGGGAGTCCGGTGCATCAGAGATGCAAAGTGGGTGGAGCCGGAGTCAAACCAGCAGTCCAGCGTATCAGTCTCCTTGGAAAATTCCTTGCCACCGCAGTGGGGACAGGTGAAGCCATCGGGAATCAGTTCCATGGCTTCCTTCTCAAACCAAATGTTGGAGCCATGCTCATCAAACAGAGCAGAAATCTTTGCAATGGATTCGGGGGTAGAAACGGGCTTGCCGCAATCGGCACAGTAGAACACGGGGATGGGCAGACCCCAGCGACGCTGACGGGAGATGCACCAGTCAGCACGCTCGCGGATCATGCTGACCATCCGCTCACCACCCCAGGCAGGCAGCCACTTGACACCCTCACAGGCGGCAGCGGCTTCCTCCTTGAAGGAGTCAACGGAGCAGAACCACTGGGGAGTGGCACGGAAGATGATGGGGTTCTTGCAGCGCCAGCAGTGGGGATAGCTATGGACGATCTCCTCGCTGGCGAACAGAACGCCGCTCTGCTTCATGTCCTCGAGAATGATGGGGTTAGACTCCTCGGTCTTGAGACCGGCGTACTTGCCGGCATACTCGGTGTGGCGACCCTGATCGTCCACGGGCACCACCATGTCCATACCGTACTTCAAGCAGGTGAGATAGTCGTCAGCACCGAAGCCGGGAGCGGTGTGGACGCAGCCGGTACCGCTGTCCATGGTGACGTAGTCAGCCAGCAGCAGGCGGGAGGTCTTGCCGAGGAAGGGATGGGAGGCCAGCATATTCTCATAGAACATACCGTTGTGGGTCTCCACGATCTCGTAGGAGTCGAAGCCGCCCACCTTCATGACCTTCTCCACCAGAGCCTCAGCCATGATGTACATCTCGCCGTTGTCGGCCTTGACCACAGCGTAGCTCTCATCGGGATGGAGGGCGATGGCAAGGTTGCCGGGCAGGGTCCAGATGGTGGTGGTCCAAATGACGAAGCTCAGCTTGGACTTATCGAGGTGGCTCAGCTTGCCCAGATCGTCGTTCATGGGGAACTTGACATACACGGTGGTGCAGGGATCGTCCTTATACTCGATCTCCGCCTCGGCCAGAGCGGTCTCGTCGTGAGCGCACCAATACACGGGCTTGAGGCCCTTGTAGATGTAGCCCTTCTTGTACATCTGACCGAAGACCTTCACTTCCTCGGCCTCGAAGGTCTTATCCATGGTGCAGTAGGGATGCTCCCAATCGCCCACCACGCCCATGCGCTGGAAGGCCTCACTCTGGAGACGGACATACTTCTTTGCGTAGTCCTCGCAGGCGCTGCGGAAGTCAGCCACGCTCATCTCCTTGTGGTTGAGCTTCTGCTCCTTGATGATGGCAGACTCGATGGGCATACCGTGGTTATCCCAGCCGGGGACATAGGGGGTATAGTAGCCGCGCATGGCATAGCTGCGGGTAATGAAGTCCTTAATGGCCTTGTTCAGGGCGTGACCCATATGGATGTTGCCGTTAGAGAAGGGAGGGCCGTCATGCAGGTTGAACAGGGGCTTTCCCTCGTTCTTCTTCAGCATCTCGTTATACACATCCAGTTCCTTCCACTGCTTGAGCATATCGGGCTCACGGACAGGGAGACCGGCGCGCATAGGGAAGCCGCTCTTGGTCATGTTCAGTGTCTTCTTGTACTCCATTGTGTTTCTCCTTATATCATAATGAGTTATCAAAATTAAAAAACGCCTTTGTCTCTTTTTTCAAGAGACAAAGGCGCATAATAACCTCTGCGGTACCACTCTCGTTGCCGCGCTGACGCGCAGCCACTCAGCCCCACCATCCGTGGGTGCGGGATGATAACGGCCCGCCGCCGTCCGTACCTACTGCTATAGTTTCAGCCGGATGCTCCGGGGTGATGCTCCTATGCCGCCCGCCACCGTTTTACACCAACCAACGGCTCTCTTTGGGTCGAGGCAGGGCACCGAGACTGTCCCCTTCATCGCTTTTTGCATATACAATCGGTATGATACCCCGTTTTTTATCGTTTGTCAACAGGGAAAATGCCGCAAAAGAGGGTGTTTTTCCTTAAAATACACCCAAGAGGGACAAAATGCCGCCTGCGCCGATGACCGTGTAGAGAACGCCGAAGATGGTCAGCAGCAGCGTGATCATGGCATAGCCAGAGCCGCTCTTTTTCTTATGATAGTGCTTGCGGACATAGAAGAGGGTCAAGCAGGCAATACCCAGAATCAAAGAGCTGATGTGGGTGAGCCACAGGCTGTCGGGGAAGGCGGCCATGCGCAGAATCAGCGTCACGATCACCGCGCCGAAGAGCACGCCCAGCGCGATCTTTGCACCCAGCGGCAGCTGCACCTTCTCGCGGTTGGCGGCCTTCTGAGAAATCTTGTTGGCAACATACGCGCCTGTGCCGGTGGCGTTATAGCCGCCGTAGTTGCTGTTCTTTTTCTTGGAATGATGGTTCTTATTGGGGTTACCCTTGGCCTTACGGATCTGCTCTTCCTGATTGGCGTAGTGGTTTGTCATTCCGTAGATCTTATCTTTTGCCATGATTCTTTCTCCTACCTCTTAAATTTTCCGCATTGCCAGCCACAGCATGGCGTTCACGCTCTGCTCGCGGATCTTCTCCCGATCGCCGGAGAGCTGTAGCTTCTCGCTGACGGTCTCCTGCTCGGAGGAAAAGGCGATGAACACCGTGCCCACCACGTTGCCCATCTCGTCGCTGCTGGGGCCTGCCACGCCGGTGACGGACACCGCCACATCGGCGCCGGTGGCTTTACGCGCACCCTCCGCCATCTCACGGGCCGTCTCGCCCGAGACAGCGCCGAACTGGGCAAGGGTCTCTTCCTTCACGCCCAAAAGGCGCATTTTCACATCGTTGGTATAGCTTACCACGCCGCCGCAGAACACCTGTGATGCGCCGGGTACATCTGTCAGACGCTTGGCGCAGAGGCCGCCTGTGCAGCTCTCGGCAGTGGCCAGCAGTAAGCCCCGCTCACGGAGCTTTTCAATCACTCTTTTTTCCATAGTTCACCTTACAGGGGCTTAATTTTCACCATCTCGCGGCGTGCAAGTGCCTGCGCGCACAAGCCTTCCACATCCAGCACCGACTCGATGGCGCGGACTTCCTCCACCTCGGGACGGGTCTTGGGATGTCGGGGAGTAAAGACGGTGCAGCAATCCTCATAGGGCAGGATGGAGGTATCGAAGGTGCCCACATAGCGGGAGAGGCGGACGATCTCCTCCTTGTCCATGCCGATGAGGGGGCGCAGCACAGGCATGGTGATGGCGTCATCACTGACTGCCAGCGCCTGCAGCGTCTGGCTTGCCACCTGACCAAGGCTCTCGCCCGTCACCACGGCGCGGCAGGCCAGCTCACGGGCCAGCTTATCGGCAATACGCATCATGAAGCGGCGCATGATGAGGGTGAAATACTCCTCGTCGCAGTCGCGGCGAATGGCCTCCTGAATCTCGGTGAAGGGCACAATGTGGACGGTGAGGCGACCGCACCAAGGGGTCAGCTCACGAGCCAGCTGCAAAACCTTTTCCCGCGCCATCTCGGAGGTGTAAGGGGGAGAGGCAAAGTGGAGCATTTCCAGCTGCACGCCCCGCTTGGCGATCATGAAGGACCTGACGGGGGAGTCGATTCCGCCGGAGAGGAGGCCCACGGCGTGACCGCCCATGCCGATGGGCAGGCCGCCGGCAGCAGGCTCAGCGGGGGCGTGGACATAGGCAGCATCCTCACGCACCTCCACATACACCGTCAACTCGGGGTTGTGGACATCCACCTTCACATGGGGGAAAGCCTCATGGAGATAGCCGCCCACCCACTGGCTCAGCTGAATAGAGCCCATGGGGAAGGATTTGTCGGCGCGCTTGGACTCCACCTTAAAGGACTTGGCAGCCCGCATGGCATCGCCCAAATACTGCTTCGCCGTCTCCAAAATGGCCTCTTTCGTCTTTTCGCAGGGCACGGCGCGGGCGGTGGCGATAATACCGAACACCTGCTTGCAGGCGGCATAAGCGCTCTCGAAATCATAGTCGTCCCCTACGGGCTCAACGTAGATGGTGGACTGGCGGGAATAGATTTTGAACTTGCCAAACTTCGCCGTGCGGCGGCGGAGGTTGGACATGAGCTTCATCTCAAAGCTGCGGCGGTTGAGGCCCTTCAAGACCACTTCGCCCAGTTTACAAAGAATAATTTCGTGCATTGTTCTCTCCTATTATTTCAGCAGCGCGTTGCTGCGGTATTGGATGGCTTCCGCCAAATGGTGCGGGGCGATGTTCTCCGTGCCGGCAAGGTCTGCAATGGTGCGGGCCATGCGCAAAATGCGGTCATGGCTGCGGCCCGTGAGACCGAGGCGGTCAAAGGCGTCCTTCATCAGCTTTTCGCCCATGGCGTCCAGCTGGCAGAACTTGGCGATCATGGCAGGACGCATAAAGGCGTTGCAGGATACGCCTGTGCCTGCAAAGCGCTTTTTCTGCACTTCGCGGGCGGCATTGATGCGCTCACGAATGACAGCGGAGGATTCGGGTTGTTCTTTACGGCGCATGGCCTCATACTCCACCGAGGGCACTTCAATGTGCATATCGATGCGATCCAGCAGCGGGCCGGACACTTTCCGCATATAGTTGTCCACCTGCTGAGGCGAACAGGTGCATTTCCCGTTGGGATGCCCGTACCAGCCGCAGCGGCAGGGGTTCATGGCGCACACCAGCATAAAGCGGCTGGGCAGCGTCAGAGAGCCTGTGGCGCGGGTGATGGTAATGACACCATCCTCCAAGGGCTGGCGCAGTGTTTCCAGCGCCGATTTATCAAACTCCGGCAGCTCGTCCAAGAACAAAATGCCGTTGTGTGAAAGGGAGATCTCGCCGGGACGGGGGACACTGCCGCCGCCGCTTAAGGAAACGGGGGAGGCGGTGTGGTGGGGACTGCGGAAGGGACGACGATCCACCAACGGGTGCTTCGGATCGGTCATGCCTGCCACAGAGTAGATCTCCGTAGTTTCCAGCGACTCGCTGCGGGTCATATCCGGCAAAATAGAGGGCAGGCGGCGGGCCAGCATGGACTTGCCGCTGCCGGGCGCGCCAACCAAGAGGACATTGTGTCCGCCTGCGGCGGCGATCTCCAAGGCGCGCTTGACATTCTCCTGTCCCATGACCTCGGAAAAGTCCGCCAACTCACGATCCTCCGCCGAGGGTTCCCACTTGGGCTGGGGCTGCAGATGCTGCTCACCACGGAGGTGGGCCACCAGCGACTTCACATCCGCCACACCATAGACGGTGAGGCCATCTGCCAGCGTGGCCTCAGCGGCGTTGGCGGCGGGGACATACAGTTCACGGATACCGTTGCGGGCGGCGAACATAGCCATGGGCAGCACGCCCACCACAGGCCGCAGCTCACCGGTGAGACTCAACTCACCTAAAAACGCTGCGTTTTCCGGCAGGCGGAAGTCGGATCGTAGCCATGTCGTTCT
>JAZQMH010000050.1:0-5167 GCA_045543255.1 Vescimonas sp. | reverse complement strand
GTGGCGATCATGCATCTCGAGGGCGTGGATGTTTCCATCACCGGTAACTCCACCAACCCCACCCGTTTCCAGCATCCCGTTGCCGGCACTTACAAGAAGGAGTGCATCGAGCAGGGTAAGAAGTACTTCTCCGTCGCTTCCGGCGGTGGTACGGGTCGTACCCTGCATCCCGACAACATGGCAGCAGGCCCCGCTTCCTACGGTCTGACCGATACCATGGGTCGTATGCACGGTGACGCTCAGTTCGCCGGTTCTTCCTCCGTGCCTGCTCACGTTGAGATGATGGGCTTCCTGGGCATGGGCAACAACCCCATGGTCGGCGCTACCGTCGCTGTGGCCGTTGCTGTTGAGGAGTCTTTGAAGTAATTTTACTTTACAGCGTATAACGAAAAATCCACCCGCGAGGGTGGATTTTTTCTTTATAAAATCAGCAGCAAGCCCAGCGCGATCAGCAGTTCTTCGTCTGCCTTTTGATGCCATAAAAAGAAGAGCATGCCAAGGAGCAGCAGATCGCCTGCGTCTAAATCTCCCAAGTGCAGCGATTCCAATAAGCGATTGACAAAGTTGGCCTCCGGTGGTCGTTGGGGAGGCGATTTTGGCGGTGGTGGCGGCTGCCTTGGAGGAGAAGAATGCTGCCGTGGTGGAGGCTCACACTGCTTTTTTTGATGTTCAGGGCGGGGAAGAGGTGGTTGCTGTGGTTTTTGCTGTGGCTGTCTTGGTGGTTGGCGCTGCTGATTGTGGACTGTGCTAACACATGGCTGCTGTCGTTGAGAATTGGCGTAACACTCATTAGACAAGTTCCAACCCTCCCTCCGTCAGAAACTTCTTACCTACACAGATGAGGTGCGCTAATTTTACCGCCCGTTCTACCTTCGGCTGCCGCTCCGGCTTCAAAAAGGGACGCATCGCCGAGAGAAACTGCATCGATTGGCTGGAATTGTCCTGCCGCAATTCCTGTAGAAGCGGCAGAAATTTGAGAAGCAATATGGGATCAAAGCCATCATCTTCCTGTTGTGATGAAGGTGGTGGTTCGGGAGAAGGCGGCGGGGAGGAGGCAGCACTTTCACCGGATAACTGCTGGGCCAGCGCCATAATGCGCCCCATGGCCTCGGGATCGCTCAATAAAGCATTGAGTCTGCTGTCCATATCCTCCATGCTGCCGCCTCCTTCCTTGCATTACTGCGGGTTTTGCAGCTGCTTTGCCAACCTCTGCAATAGGGCTCTACCCTCTGCGCTGCCCATAACGCCTTTGATAAGGTTTGTCATTTCGGCGTAGTTGCCGTTTTTTCCTGCCTCAGTAGCGTGGTCTAAAGTACTGCCGCCCCTTTGCTGCAGCAGCGCCATCAGCATCTGCCCATCCGGGGATTTGGAAAGACGCTCCAATGATTGCGGATCAACGGGGAGCATCTTGGAAAGCATGTTCATGTCCATTATCCCACCTCCATAGGGCAGTATATGTCGGGGCATAAAAAAACGTGCCTGTCCTCTAAGGACAGGCACATTTATGTAATTTAGCCTTTCAGCACAGATTTGCCGTACTTACAGTTAGCGGCAAGAGGGCAGAGGCCGCACTGAGGACTGCGGGCCATGCAGAGAGCGCGACCATGCAGCACCATGCGGTGGCAGAAGTCATTGGATTCCTCAGGGGGAATTACCTTTCTCAGCTGCATCTCCACCTTCAGCGGGTCTTTGCTGCCATCGGTAATGCCAAGACGGCCTGTAATGCGAATACAGTGGGTGTCGCAGACATAGCCTTCCTTACCGTAAATATCGCCCAGCAGAAGATTGGCGGTCTTGCGTCCCACACCGGGGAGCTTCAGCAGTTCTTCCATAGTATCGGGGACTTTGCCACCGTATTCCCGCAGCAGCATTTGGGCGCACAGCACGATGTCGCGGGCTTTTGCACGCCAAAAACCGCAGGAGTGGACATATTCGCCCACCTCATCCACGTCAGCCTCGGCAAATGCCTCCAAGGTAGGGAAGCGTGCAAACAGGGCAGGGGTGACGAGATTTACCCGCGCATCGGTGCATTGTGCTGCCAAACGGACGGAAATCAGCAACTCATAGTCCTTTTTATAATCCAGCGAGCATTCCGCGCCGGGGTACATGACCTTCAGCTGCTCAATGATTGCACTGATACTTTTCTTTACTCGCATGATAATCACCTCACGGTTATTGTATCAAAGGTTGCGAAAAAAAGCAAATAGTGCTATACTATTGCAGAAGAAATTTTGGAGGTGATCCTATGCGCCCGTTGGCAGACGAAATCCGTCCCCAGAGCCTTGAAGAAGTGGCAGGACAAAAGCATCTTTTGGGCGAGGGCGCATTGCTGCGCCGCTTGATCGAGAACGGAACAGAGGCCAATTTTATCTTCTACGGCCCCTCCGGTACAGGAAAGACTACCATCGCCAACATCATCGCCAAGCGCACCAATAAGGCACTCTATCACCTCAATGCTACCACGGCATCCCTGCAGGATGTGAAGGCCATTATTGCCGATGTAGATACCATGATGGCGCCCAACGGCATCTTGCTCTATCTCGATGAGATCCAGTATTTCAATAAAAAGCAGCAGCAGAGCTTGCTGGAGTTTTTGGAAAATGGCAAGATCACGCTGATCGCCAGTACCACCGACAATCCCTATTTCTGCATTTATAACGCACTTCTGTCCCGTAGCACGGTCTTTGAGTTCAAGCCCTTGACGGCGGAGGAGACATTGAGTGCCGTTCTTCGCGCCCTCAATATTATGAAGGAGCGCTGCGACCTGCCCTTTACATGGGAGGACGATGTGCCCATGACCATTGCCAAGGGCTGCGGCGGCGATGTGCGCAAGGCAATCACGGCGGTGGAGCTTCTCTATCAATCAGCGCTTCCCAAAGATGGCAGCCTGCTTGTAACGGTGGAGAGTGCGTTGCAGGTGTCTCAGCGGAGCGCCATGCGCTATGACCGCGATGGCGACGAACATTTCGACTTGCTTTCGGCGCTGCAAAAATCCATCCGTGGCTCTGATCCCGATGCAGCGGTGTACTATTTGGGTCGTCTGTTGGTGGCTGGTGATTTGCTTTCGCCCTGTCGTCGTCTGCTGGTGATCGCCGCCGAAGATGTGGGCCTTGCCTATCCGCAAGCCATTGTGGTGACAAAGGCCTGCGTGGATGCTGCGGTGCAGCTCGGTCTCCCCGAGGCTCGTTTACCTTTGGCTGAGGCTGCCATTTTGTTGGCTACCGCCCCTAAGTCCAACGCCGCACACGACGCCATCATCGCTGCCATGACGGATATTGAGCATGGCGCAATGGGATCGATTCCTCGCCAACTTCAGAATGTCCATGCCGACAGCGCGGGAACAGGGAGGGTGGAGAAATATAAGTACCCCCACAGCTATCCCCATCACTATGTTGCCCAGCGCTATCTGCCGGAGGAGTTGGGGGATAAGCACTACTACGAATACGGTGACAACAAGACCGAACAGGCCGCCAAGCGGTACTGGGACGAGATCAAGAAGGGGTAAAGTATGGATTTACAACTGCACGACATTCTTGAACTGAAAAAAGACCATCCCTGTGGCTCTCGCCGCTGGGAGGTACTGCGGGTAGGTATGGATATTAAGATGAAATGTCTCGGCTGTGGTCACGAGGTGATGCAGCCCCGCCGTAAGACGGAAAAAATGATCAAACGCATCGTTCCCAAGGAGGAAAGCTAAATGAAAAAGAAGAAAAAACGCAATATAACGCAGATCGCCGCCGGTGCGATTGCCGGATTGCTGGCATTGTTACTGTTGGCATCTTTGATTATCCCTTATCTGTAAGGAGTGCGCAATGAAACACTACATAATCGCCAAATATAACGCCTCCGTTACGGATAAGGAGGCATTGCTTCCCCGCATCCGTGAGATTTTCTCTGTCGCCTCTCAGATTCCCGGTGTCCATGGCGCAGAGGTGCGTCCCAACTGTGTGGCCCGTGACAATCGCTACGATGTGATGATCGTCATTGATATGGAGAAGGACGCATTGTCTGCCTATGATGTTTCTGAGATGCATCATCTTTGGAAAGACGAATTTACGCCCCTTTTGGAGAAGAAGGCCATCTTCGACCATGAATAAAGACATACGCCGCCCTGTGGGAGAAATCCCGCAGGGCGCTTTTTTTGACAGAATTTTAGGAGACTACGCCGTATAATGGGCAGGCGAGGTGAGGGGTATGACGGTAGTATACTTGGATCGCGTGTTCTTATTGAACACGATCGTAGATTATCTCTTGCTGCTCACCACTGCTGCACTGGCCGGCACACCACTGCGGCGCGGCAGGTTTGCGCTCTTTGCTGCTGTCGGAGGACTCTATGCAGTAGGAACATTTCTGCTCCCGCTATTGGGAGCGCCCCTCATCCGACTGTTAGTGGGGGTTGCTATCGCTTTTTTCACGTTTTTACGCGACCCGCGCCCTTGGCGCTTGGCGGCACTTTTTCTTTTGCTGTCCGGTGCACTGGGAGGCTTACTATTTGCTGCGGGATTAGCCGTTGGATCACCTACAGGAATCGTACAGCGTATTTACTATGCTGACATTTCTTGGGGCGTATTACTGAGCAGCGCCTTACTATTCTATGTGCTGCTGCATTTATTGTTCCGGCAAGGTGCGCGATATGGGGGAGGAGATACGGTGGAGATAACGGTCGTGATACAAAATCGCCGCTGTCGTTTGCGGGCATTGCGAGACAGCGGGAATGCGCTGCGAGACCCAATACAAGGTCGTCCTGTTTTGGTAGCAGAAACGGCAGCCTTAAGGGATCTTTGGGACGATACAGTTAAGGATATACTGAATTGCTCCTTGCCACCCGAAGGGAAAGTGGCAGCACTCTATGGAAAGGGAATTTTCTTTACACTGTTGCCGTATCAAGTAGTTGGGGAGAAGAGTGGACTTCTTTTAGCGGTGCGGAGCGACTATTTGCAGATTGGACGCCGCAGAATACCGAAGGTGTTGGTGGCTTTGACCGATACGACCATCGGCAACGGCTGTCATGGGCTATGGGGTGGACGGGAGAAAGGAGAGGTTATCGATGATTCAGTGGCTGAAGGCATTGATCCTGCGCTTACGGCGGTGGATCGCGCCGGATAGGATTTTTTACATAGGCGGAAGTGACACTTTGCCTCCACCTTTATCGAGAGAAGAGGAAGCG
>JAZQMH010000049.1:0-9763 GCA_045543255.1 Vescimonas sp. | reverse complement strand
TGTGAGGGACATCACCAAAACCAACTTCGAGCAGGCCGACACCCTGCTCTTAATGGACGGCACTGCCGCCGACCGCCCCAACACCATCTATGTGACGGCGAATGCCACTCTCCCCCGCCCTTTCCACCACGCGCTGGTGGTGTCGCTGGGAGATACGCCCACAGAGGCCGATAACCGCATCGTCTTGGAACAGGGCGACTTGGCGCAGGTGTTCAACGCCCTTGCCTCCGCCAAAAGCTGGCTGGACACCCTCTCCGCCACCCTCGCCCTCTGCGACAACGACCAAGAGCTTCTCGACCGCACCAGTCTCCACATGGGCGTGCCCATGTTCTACTTGGACGAGAGCTACCGCATCCTCGCCATGACCAAGAGTCTCGACTTTCCCGGCGACGAGGAGTGGGTACACATGAAGGAGAAGGGCTACCTCTCCCCGAAAAACGCCCAAAAAATGAAGGATTCGGGTGATTTGGACAAGCTGGCTCTCGCCCGCAAGCCCATGGTCTACCACTCCGACATTTACCCCTTCCCCTCCATCACCAGTAACGTGTGGCTGGGCGGGCGGTTCGTCAGCCGCTTGACGGTGCTGTGCGTAGACGGCAACACCTCTCCTCTCGTTCTTCGCGCCTGCGAACTGGTAACGGCTCACCTGCGGCGCATTTGGGAGCGGAGCGACCGCCTTAGTGACAGCGGCCCGCTGCAGAGTATGTTTCTCGATTTGCTCCACGGCGTCCACCTCTCGGAGGAACTGATTGCCGACCGTCTTGCCTCTGCCCCCTATCTCAATAACTCCGTCATGCAGCTCTTCTTCGCCGATGTGAAGGCGCGGGACGACCGCCAAATGGCCTCCTACTACGCCTCCCTCCTGCAGCGTCTCTACGGCGAGGAGCATTTCCTCCCCGTGGTGTGGCAGGAACAGCTGTTGCTCCTCGCCTACGCCCCCGATGAGGTGGGGCTCAACTCCCTGACAGCGAAACTGTCCCACTTCTTCGCCGACCATCATCTCCGCTGCGGCGTTTCCAACCCCTTCCGCCACATCCGTGACCTCCACGGCTTCTTCCATCAAGCCCTCGCTGCACTGGAGAGCGAGCAGCAAGCAGGCCTCAGCTTCTACCGCAGTATTATGTTGGAGCGCATCCTCGCCTACATCCCCGAGGAGCAAGTTCCCTTCCTCATCAGCCCCGACATCCCCCGCTTGGAGGAGGCGGAGGGGCAGTACTCCTTCTCCCTTTTGGAAACACTCCGCACCTATTTGGAGTGTAACTGCAACCTCATCCGCACCGCCGAGCGCCTCTATGTCCACAAAAATACCCTTCTCTATCGCCTCAACCACATTAAGTCCATCCTCCGCTGTGACCTAAACGATGCCGATGCCCGACTCCTGCTGATGCTGTCTTTCAAGCTGCTGGAGGGACAATAAATGAGAAAAACACCCTCGTTTTCACGAGGGTGTTTTTTATGCCAAATTTTCCCGTTTGTTGATACGCTCCGTCATCAAGAGCATCACCACAAGGAACAAGGCCATGTAATAGGGATAGAGGGCAATGTGGATGTGCTGCGCCACAAGGCCGAACAGGGGCGGTGCGAAGGTAGAACCGCAGTAGGCGCTTGCCATCTGCACGCCCACGATGGCTTGGGATTTCTCCTTGCCGAAGTGGATGGGGGTAGCGTGGATGATAGAGGGATAGACGGGGGCAGCGCCCATGCCGAACACCGCGATACCCACCACCGCCACCATGGCATCCACAGGCAGAGCAATCATCACCAAGCCCACCACCATGACACCGATGCCAAGGCGCACCATGTTTTTATCTCCCACACGGTCGGCAATAAAGCCGCTAATAAACCGCCCCACCGTAATACCGAGGAAGAACATGGAGCCGAAATAGGCCGCCTGCTCCGCCCCCATGCCACGATGCTCCACGAGGTAACTGCTGGCCCACAGACCCGCCGTGGTCTCGAAGGCGCAGTAGCAGAAAAAGGCCAGCAGCAGGGGCTTCACTCCCTCGATTTGCAGCACCTTCTTAAGTCCCAAGGGTGCGCCCCGCTCCTCGGTGGCCTCCCCTTCTTTCACCGCCACCTTTTTCCAAAGGGGCAGCGTGAGGAACAGCACCAGTGTCAAGGCAAACTGGATGATGGCCACGGTGGAATAGCCCGTACGCCAGCCGTGCTGTGCGCTCAGTACCCAGCCCATGATGTACGGGCCAATGGTAGCGCCCACGCCCCAAAAGCAGTGGAGCCAGCTCATGTGGCGGGAGGCGTAGTGAAGGGCCACATAGTTATTGAGAGCGGCATCCACCGCACCTGCGCCGAGACCGTAGGGGATGGCGAAAAGGCACAGTAGCCAAAAGCTGTGGCTGATGGAAAAGCCCACCGCCGCCGCGGCGGTGACGCCGATGGAGATGGCGGTCACCAAGCCTGTGCCCAATTTCCGCGTCATCCAGTCGGAGGCGAGACTGGACACAATGGTGCCCGCCGTCACGATCATGGAGATAATGCCCGCGTAGGATAGGGGCACGCCCAACTCCCCCACCGCCATAGGCCACGCCGCACCCAGCAGGGCATCGGGCAGGCCTAAGCCAATGAAGGCCAAGTAAATCATTGCCAACAATAAAGAAACCATTTCTATCGGAAACTCCCTTTGGAAAAATCGTTCCGCAGCATTATACCACTGCCCTTCCCCTTTTACTATGTCTGTTCCCACAAAAAATGCGCTGTCCTTACCACAAAGAACAGCACATTTTATCACGTTTTCCCGCTTCACACATCGTAGTAGAGCCGCGTGCCCTGCTCCGTCTCCACAGACTTGACCACCACGCCGTAGAGCCGTTCCAACACGCCGCTCGCCATAATTTCCTCGGGCGTGCCGCAGGCCACCACGCTGCCCCCATCCATCACCACAATGCGGTGGGAGATACGCAGAGCGAAGAGCAAATCGTGAAGCACCAGCAGCACCGCTTTCCCCTGCTGCGCCAAATCTCCCACCATGTCGCCGAAACTCAGCTGCTGGGCGATGTCGAGATAGGTGGTAGGTTCATCCATCAGCACCACAGGTGTCTGCTGTGCCAGCGCCATGGCAATATACACCTTCTGCCGCATGCCGCCCGACAACTGCGTCATGGGGACAGAGGCAAGCGCGGTAAGCCCCATTTGTTCCATCACCTCTGCGGCGATGGCGTAGTCTTTCTTGCTGTAGCGGCGGGGATAGCCCAAGTGGGAAAACCTCCCGTGAAGCACCATGCGCCCCACGGTGATCTCCGGTGCGCCGCGACCCTGCGCCAGATAGGACATGAGCTGCGCCCGCTTAGCCGTGGACAGCGCCGCTATCGACACCCCATCCACCAGCACATCGCCGCTCCGATGGGGCAGCATACCCGTGGCCGCCTTTAAAAGCGTGGTCTTTCCGCAGCCGTTTTTGCCAATAATGGTGGTGATTTCCCCTCTTTTTGCCGTGAAGGACACCTCGGCGATCACATCACCATGGCCGTAGCCCGCCGATAAATTGCGTATCTCAAGCATAGCGGTGACCTCCTTTGAAGCGGATCAGCAGCACCACGAAGGCAGGGCCTCCGATAACCGCCATGAGGATACCCACAGGCAGTTCAAAGGGCGCAAACAGCGTCCGCGCCGCCAGATCGCAGGCCGTGACAAATGCGCCGCCCGACAGGAGACACATCGGCAGCAGACGACGGCTCTCCGTTCCCACAAGGCGGCGGGCAACATGGGGAACGATAAGCCCCACAAAGCCTAAAAGCCCCGCGAAACTCACCGCCGCACCTGCCAGCACGGCGCAGGCGAACAAAAACACCAGCCGATACTTCCCCGCCGCCAAGCCGATGCCCTGTGCCGTCTCGTCACCAAGACCCACCACATCCAGCTCGTTGCACAATGTCAAAAGCACCGCCAGCGCCGCCACGATCAGCACCGCCGCAGGTACGAGGCGCTGATAGGATACTGCCGAGAAGCCGCCGACACGGAACTCCGTGCTGAGGATGGCCACATCTGTATCCAGCACCGAGAGAGACTCGGAAATGGCGTTCAAAACGCTGTTCATGGCAACGCCCGTCAAAATAACGGTGGTGCGGGATACGCCGCTGCGGCGTGAGAAGAGGGCGATGGCCAATACCACCACAAGGCTGCCGAGGAAGGCTGACACCGAGGCCATCCATCCGGAAAATACGCCGCAGGCACAGCAGATGGTGATACCCAAACCTGCGCCTGCATTGACGCCGATAATACCGGGGGAGGCCAGTTTATTCCCCAGCACCGTCTGCAATACTGCGCCCGCCGTAGCAAGGGCAGCACCTGCCAGAAAGGAGGCAATGGCGCGGGGCAAACGGGAATAGAGGAAGATATTTCCCGCCGCATCTGAGGGATCACGGGAAAAAAGGGCATGACACATCTCCCCCAGACTCAGCGTCATCGTGCCGCCGAAACTGAGGGCTGCCCACAGCACCGCCACGCAAAGGAGTGCTGTCCACAGCAGTATGTATTTGCCCTTTTTCTTACCCAAATAAAATCTCCTCCAACTGGATGTAGGACTCGCCCCAATAGGCGTTGGGCTTTAAATTAAACAGCCGCTTGTTCATATAGTGTACCTTGTCATTCTTCACCGCGTCAAGCTCCAGCCACAAGGGATTTTCCGCAAAGAAGCGGTTTACATTCTCCTTCATGCCCGCTGCATCATCTCCCACCTGTACAATGAAGATGTGATCGGGGTTTTGGAGATAAATGCTCTCCACGCTCAAGTTTTCCAAGAGATTGCTGTCGCTGTCGGCGATATTGATGCAGCCCATGTCACAGAGCAGCTCACCCAGCACATTTCCCTCACTGTTTTTCGCGCGGATGCTGGAGGCAGAGGCCCGCAGCACCAACACGGTGGCGGCATCTTCTTCCATGGCAGCACGGCTGTGGGAAGTGACCTCCTCCACCACCGCCGCTACCGACTCGCCGTACCGGGCATAGCTTTCCTCGTTCCCCGTCAGCTCCGTGCAGGTCTTCAGCATACGGAGATAGTCATCAAAGGAGGACACATCGAAATAGGCAACGGTGATACCCGCCCCCTGCAATGCGCTCTCCCATTCCAAGTGCTGAGGCGTATTGGTGCTGGCGAGAACGAAGGTAGGCGCCGAGGCCAGCAGCGCTTCAAGGCTCAGATCCTTCGTGCCGCCCAAATTCACCGTATCCTCGGAGAGGGGCAGGTCAAAATCGTCCCACGCATCATCTGCTGCGGCGCAGACCGTACCGCCTGCCAAAAGCCAGATGTCGGCATAGCTGCCCAACAGAGCCGCTACCCGCTCGGTGGAAGTAACCGTCACTGTGCGGTCTAAATCATCGGTAAAGGTATAACCTTCCGCCCCATTCTCCTCCGCAGGTGCGCTGCAGCCGCACAGCAGCAGCGCGAGGAGCAAGCATAGGGAAATCACTCGTTTCATTGGGTATCCTCCAAAACAATACCACAGGAGCATCCCAACACAGCGTTGTCGGGATGCTCCCTTATGATGTCAGCAGGTCGCGCCGCCCTTAACATTCTTCTTCAGAATGCTGTCCTTCTCGATGGCGCCGCTAAGGAGCTTGTCCTGTACATAGTCGAAGCCCAGACGGTTGATGGTGTCGGCAAAGCGCTCGCCGGAAATACCCTCATCGCGGAAGAAGAGGATGGCACGCTCCACCACATCCAGCACCTCCTCATCGGAGGTAAAGACCTTATCCAAGGGGATACCGTGGGCAACCTTCTTGCCCCAGCGTCCGCCGATGGTGACCTTGTAGCCGTCGGTATACTCGGTGGTAACGCCGAAGGGGCACTTGCCCTTGCAGCGACCGCAGTTGTTGCACGCCGCTGCATCCACCTTCAGCACGCCGTCCTCCACCTTGGCGATCTTAATGGGGCAGGAAGCCTCCACCTGACAGACCTTGCAGCCACGGCATTTGCTGAAATCGAATGTGGGCACACGCTGACCCACGATGCCCAAGTCGTTCAGATCGGGCTTGACGCAGTTATTGGGGCAGCCACCCACAGCGATCTTAAACTTATGGGGCAGCGTCACCTTGTGATAGCCCTCATAGAAGCGCTGATGGATGATCTCACTGAGCCGATAGGTATCAGCCAAGCCGTACTGGCAGGTCGTACCCTTACAGGACACCACGGGACGCACCAGCGAGCCCGTACCGCCCGTTTCAAGGCCGTGCTCTGCCAGGAAGGCGATCATGGGATCGATGTTGGCATAGGGCACGCCCTGAATTTCAAGGGTCAGACGGGTGGTCATAGCCACCGCGCCGCTACCAAAACGCTCGGCTGCCTCTGCCACCGCCCGATGCTCATCGGTGGTGATCTTACCGTTACGGGTGATGACACGGACGTTGAATACATCCCCGAAGCGCTTGTCCTGCAGGCAGCCCAAACCCTTGACGCGCTTGATCTCCGCAGGGTCGAGCTTGCCGCCGGCAGGTGCGCTGCGGCGAATAACATTAACGGCAGCGCCGCCCTCCAGCACGCGGATGTTGGTATAGCCCAAAGCACGCAGCTTATTCTGCATGAGGTAGCCACGCTTACCCTTGGCACAGACGAAGAGGAGCTTCTCCTCCTTGCCGTATTTTGCGGCCACTTCCTCGGGTTTGGCAACATCTGCCCAAGGGAAGCCCGCCAGCGTAGGTGCAGGATGGACATCCACCACCGTGTAGCCCTCGGCAGCGCCGTTGGCATACTCTGCGGGAGTGAAGGACACCAGCTTGCCCGCCAGCTTGTTGACCATCACGCCGCAGGCAGCTGCCATGGGGTGAATGGCGGTGGAGAAGGGCGGAGCGTAGGCAAAATCCACGGTGAGGAAATCCTCCACCTTGGCGTTAAAGGTAATGCCCATCGCCGCCACATCTGCCATCTTATCCACTGCGCCGCCGCCCACCACCTGCAATCCGAGAAGCTTATGGCTCTGCTTATCGGCGATCAACTTGGTGGTAAAGGTGGAGGCATCGGGATAGTAGTGTGCCTTATCATCGGTGACGCAGGTGACGGTCTCTACATCGTAGCCCGCTTCACGGGCCTGCACTTCCGTAAGACCGGTGCGGGCGGCATTCAGATCCTCCCCCAACTTCACAACGCCCGTACCGAGGCAGCCGAGGTACGCTGCCTCCGTACCGCCCAAATTGAGAGCGAGGCAGCGACCTGCGATATTGGCAGTAGAGCCCATGGCAGACCACTGCAGCCTGCCTGTCATGCGATTCTTCACCATGGCGCAATCGCCCACGGCGTACACATCGGGGAGATTGGTGCGCTGCTTTTCATCGGTGACGATACAGCCCCGCTCCATGACGAGACCCGAATCCTGCAAAAAGGCGGTAGCAGGACGGACACCGATGGACAGCACCACCACATCGGCGCTGAGAACACCGGAAGCCGTCACCACACCTGTCACCCGCTCCTCGCCGCGGATACCGGCCAAAGCCGTACCCGTCAGCACGCGCATACCCTTATTCTGCAGCTGGCGGCGGACATAGCCCGCCATATCGGCATCGAAGATGTTGGGCATCAGCTGAGGAGCCATGTCCACCACCGTAACGCCCATACCCTTTGCCATAAGGTTTTCTGCGGCCTCGAGGCCGATGAAGCCACCGCCCACCACCACGGCGCGGCGGCAGTTGTGCTTCTCCACATACGCGCGGATGGCGATGGCATCGTCGGGCGTACGCATGGTGAACACACCATCCAGCTCCACACCCGCCACAGGAGGCACGATGGGGGCAGCACCCACCGCCACGATGAGCTTATCATACCCCACCTGCTGTCCATCGGCAAAGGTGACCTGATGGGCAGCAGCATCCACCGCCACTGCCTCACAGCCCGTATAGACCTGCGTTCCCGTTAAAGACATATACTTCTCGGGGGTATTGACGATCAGCTCTTCACGATCTTCAATAACACCGCCCACATAGTAGGGCAGGCCGCAGCCGGCATAGGAAATATCCTTACCTTTGGTATAGATGACGACCTCTGCCGACGGGTCTTCCCGCTTCAGCTTCGCCGCCGCCTTCGTTCCCGCGGCAACGCCGCCCAAAACAACAACTTTCATGTGTTTCGCTCCTTTTTTCGTCTCTTTACCGCATATGGCGGGGACGATATTCCATGTGATATTCGCCAGCGCCGTCCTTATGCACCACCATGAACTTATTGTTCAGGGTCAAGTCGGTGAATTTATAGTCTGCGCGCTGGTGACGACCGCGGCTCTCCTTGCGGTGGCGGCCCGTCACCGCTACCGCCTCGCCCAGATCGATCTGATCCAGCACCTCGAGGCAGCGCATGAACTCGTGGGAGTTCTCTGCCATAAGCTCAGCATAGCACAGTTTCTTCAAATCCGCCAGATATTTGATGCACACGCGGAAGAGATTCTCCGTACGGGGCTTTAGGGCGGGGGCATAGTCGTTCATGATCTGCTGCAAGGTGGAGGCAGGCTCCTTCCAGTGTGCGCCGTCCACCCGATCCCAGATGGCGGAGAACAGTGCCTTCTTCTCCTCCACCAGCGGGATGTCCTCGATAGACTGATGCGCCACGGTCTTGACGTATTCCGCAGCGCTGCGGCCTGCCAGCATACCGAACACTGCCGCACCTGCCAGATTGCCACGGACGTTGCCCACTTGGTTGCCTGCGGCATAAAGGCCGGGCAGCGAGGACTCCGCCTTCTCGTTGATCTCCACGCCCACGTTGTTCATGGTGCAGTTAAACACGCCGAACTCGATCATTTCCTTCTGAATGTCGATGCCGCGCTGATCAAAATACTCGAAAATAGAGCCGATACCCTCACACTCGAAGGCCCAGCGCATATACTCCACGTCATCATCGTCCAGCTCCGTGCAGTTCATAAACACAGGGCCCGTGCCGTCCAGCATCTTGTCCAAATACACGCTGGGCCACACATCTGCCGTCACATCGCCAGTGGCGCGAGAGGGCTTGCCCGTCACATAGGGGGTCACAGGCTTACCGTCAATGGTGGAGCTGATGCCGATCCACGTGCCCTTGCCGCCGCGCATGAAGTATTTCGGGCCTGCATGGACGTTGGGGATGTCGATATTCACCAGCTTGGCGCCTGCCCGCAGGGCCATGGAGTGACCGCTGCCCACATCGGCAGGGCAGCCGGGGAGATTGAACATATAAGTGGGGTTCTGCTGAGGATAGAGGCGCAGACCCATACCGGCACAGAGAATAGCGGCCTTGCACTGGAACAGCACCATCTCCGGCTCTTCCTCGGAGATATCCACACCGATAGCGCCCGCTACGCGGCCGTCCTTGACAAGGATCTCGTTAATGAGCACGTGGTTCATCAAACGGGCACCGGCATCTTTGGCAGCCTGAGTCAGGCAGCCCTTCTGTTTCTTACCGTCAAACTTCAGATGATACAGCTGCTGACCGGGCAGGCTGTGGCCTTCAAAGACATATTTGCCCGTGGGGCGCATATTGATGCCGTAGCTCTCCCAGCGATCCACCACTTCCTTGGTATGCTGCAGCAGCACGCGGGTCAGATCGATGTCCACCCACGGGCCGCCATCGAGGGTATTGCCCACCTCACGGAGCACCAGCTCCATATCCTCGCCATGGATCTCGGGGATGTAGCAGAGGAAATGGTCGTTGCCGTTTGCACCGCAGCCGGAGCGAAGGGTATTGTGCTTCTCCGCCACGATGACATCTGCGCCGCCGCTTGCCGCAGCGATGGCGGCCTCCAAGCCGCCCATGCCGCCGCCAACTACCAAGAAGTCGCAGCATTCGATCTTATCTCTT
>JAZQMH010000048.1:0-2148 GCA_045543255.1 Vescimonas sp. | reverse complement strand
GCTGGACTATACCTTGGAGGACAACATGGTGCTGCAGCGGTATTTTGAGCCGGAGTTTACCTCCAAGGCAGGCTTCCTCCGCCGCGACAATATCCGCGCCTATGCCCAGCGGCTCATTGACCAGTACGATGTCCGCAGCGGTCAGGGCCCCATTACCGTGGCACGCAGTATGTCCGGCGGTAACCAGCAGAAGGCCATCGTGGCCCGCGAGATCGACAAGGATCCCGAGCTGCTGGTGGCAGTGCAGCCCACCCGCGGCCTCGACGTGGGCGCGATTGAGTATATCCACAAGCAGCTGGTGGCACAGCGCGACGCCGGTAAGGCGGTGCTGCTGGTGTCTTTGGAGTTGGACGAGGTCATGGATGTGCCCGATCGTATCCTCGTGATGTACGAGGGTGAGATCGTGGGCGAACTTGACCCCAAGACCACCACGCAGGAAGAGTTGGGCCTGTACATGGCAGGGGCCAAGAGAGATGAGGTGAAGGCATGAAGAAAAATCTTCTGAAAAACGGCGGCGTCCAGTCGCTGATCGCCTCTCTTGCCTGCATTGTACTGGGTATGCTGATTGGTTATATTGTGCTGCTGTTCATCGAGCCCTCCGGTGCCGGTGAGGCTATTATGACCGTTATCAAGAACTTCTTTACCTACAGTAAGACCGAGACACAGCTGAAGTATTTGGGCAACACGCTGGTAAAGACGGCGCCGCTGCTGATGTGCTCTCTTTCCATCCTCTTTGCCTATAAGGTGGGCCTTTTCAACATCGGTGCTGCCGGTCAGTACTGCGCAGGCGTGGGTCTTGCTCTCTACGCCGCGTTGGGCCTCAATCTCCCTTGGTGGGCATGCATGATTCTCGCCATGGCAGCCGGTGCGCTGCTGGGCGCCATCAGCGGCCTTCTCAAGGCTTACTGCAACGTCAACGAGGTCATCTCCGGCATCATGCTGAACTGGATCACCCTCTACCTCGTCAATATGCTCTTGACCCAGGTAAAGGAGGAGACAAGCCCCTACACCTACCACATTTCCACCGTCAATCCCAAGGCTCTTATCCCCTCTCTGGGTCTGGGCAAGCTCTTTACCAACAACCAGTACGTTACCATCGCCATTCCCTTGGCCATCATCATCGCCTTTGCGGTGTGGATCGTGCTGGACAAGACCCGCTTCGGCTATGAGCTGAAGGCTACGGGTAACAACAAGAACGCCGCTAAGTACTGCGGCATGGCAGAAAAGCGCAACATCATCCTGACGCTGATCATCGGCGGTGCGCTGGCAGGCCTCGGCGCAGCGCTGCTCTACCTCACCGGCTTTGAGCAGTGGCAGTGCTCCACCTCCTCCGTCCCCGCCATGGGCTTTAACGGCATCGCCGCCGCCTTCCTCGGCGGTCTCCATCCCGTGGGCGCAATTCTGTCCTCGTTCTTCATTCAGCACATCACCGTGGGCGGCGCCTACGTGGATAAGACCATGTACTGCGCGCAGATCTCCGATCTGATCTCCGCCATCATCATCTATCTGTGCGGCTTCGTGCTGTTCATGAAGCACGCCATGAATACCGGCATCGCTCGCCGCGAGGAGAAGGCCAAAGCCAAACTCGCTGCCGCTGAGGAGAAAGGAGGCGATCAGTAATGCTGCTTCTGGTGCAATATACGCTGACTTTCGCCTCTGTGCTGATCCTTGTGGCACTGGGCGGCTGTATCGCCGAACACTCCGGCGTCATTAACCTCGGCCTCGAGGGTATCATGGTCATGGGCGCTATGGGCGGCGCACTGATGATGCGCTATATGCCCGCTGATGTCCCCGATATCGTCATGATCCTGGGCGTTCTCGTGGCCTCCGCGCTGGTGGGCGTGGTGTACTCCGCGCTGCTGGCTGTGGCCTGCATCAACTTCAAGGCCGATCAGACCATTGTGGGTACTG
This sequence comes from Vescimonas sp., assembly GCA_045543255.1. Lineage (GTDB taxonomy): Bacteria > Bacillota > Clostridia > Oscillospirales > Oscillospiraceae > Vescimonas. The sequence goes on along the minus strand of JAZQMH010000048.1, from coordinate 237 downwards.
CCCTCAATATGCTGGGCGTCGCCGCCGCAACGGTCATCGTCAAGGCCATCAACACCTCTGCTGACCCCGACGACGTGTCCTCCGTGGTGCAGTACGCTGTCCCCAAGAAGGCCTTCTTGGTGGATCTGGGCGGCTTCGAGTTCAGCTGGTTTATGCTGGTGACGCTGATCGCCCTCATTCTCGTGTGGATGATGCTCTATAAGACCCGCTTCGGCCTGCGCCTTATGGCCTGCGGCG
>JAZQMH010000047.1:0-4823 GCA_045543255.1 Vescimonas sp. | reverse complement strand
GCAGCCAGTACGGCGGCCTCGTCGTAGGCGGGGGCTTCCCGCTCTTCAAAGGTGATGGCACCCGTGGGGCAGGCGGGCAGGCAATCCCCCAGACCATCGCAATAGTCCTCACGGAGAAGTTTGGCCTTGCCATCCACCATGCCGATGGCACCTTCGTGGCAGGCCTTGGCGCACAGGCCGCAGCCGATACACTTGTCCTCGTCAATTTTGATGATCTTACGGATCATAATCCTGTCCTCCTTGAAAAAGTTTCTTGCTTTTGTGGCTTTAGTATACCATCAAACAGGGGGTCAAACTGTTGCATAAGCCACATGTTTTGCAGGAAAACTACGGAAAGGTTGAGAAATTTGACAAAGTGTGGTAAAATAGGGAAAATTTTTCGAGGAGAATACCCCTTATGGTCTATACGGAGCAATTTTATGTAGGGTACAGCGACTGCGGCGCAGACATGACCCTCAGCAATACGGCGCTGCTGCGGTACTTTGAAAATATCGCCTCCATGCACGGCGCGGCGGTGGGCGATAGTCCCTTGGAAGTGCCCTATCGCTGGGTGCTGCTGTCGTACCACGTGTGCGTTCTTCGCCGCCCCAAGTTCAACAGCCGCGTGACGCTGAAAAGCTGGAATCGGGCGGTGAAGGGCGTCACCTCCTGCCGTGAGTTCGAGCTGTATGATGAAGGGGGCGACCTACTTTGCACCGCCATCTCCAACTGGGTGCGGGTAGATGCCGAGACGGGGAAGCTCCAGCGGCTGGGTGAAGCAGTGGCGGAGCAGTACGGCAGCGAGGCGCGGGGCAATTTCGACTCCCCGTGGATCCCCAAGCTGAAAGAGACGGCGACATATGATGTTGAAAAGCGCTACCTTGTAGAGCGCCATTTCATTGATGCCAACCGCCACATGAACAACGTCTGCTATCTCGACCTTGCCAACTGCGTGCTGCCCCAAGCGGTGTGGGACAAGGGGGAGAGCAATACCTTCTCCATCCACTACCGCAAGGCCTCCTATTACGGTGAGGAGCTCACCTGCTGCTATGGAAGCGAGGAAACGGGCGCTACCATCGTGGTGAAGGGCGGCGAGGGCGATGTCCGCGCCGTGGTAGTGTTTGAAAGGTAACAGTTAACAATTAATAATTAACAGTTAATAGTTTATTGTTAGAAGCAACTTCTCCTACATTTACAACGCAGTGAGCGGCTGAGCGAGTTAGGAGCAGAGACGATGCTACATTTAGTCGAAATTTAGACGGAAGAAATTTACGCGAGGGATACCGCCGATGTTCTCTGCACCGCAGCGCGGGAAGGAAGTCGTGAAACCATGGGTTTCAGGCGGCGTTTTCTTTGGTACTTTCTTTTCGCTGATGAAAAGAAAGTACGAACATTCCCGTGTCAATCCCTCCGTCACGGCTTGCGCCGTGCCACCTCCTCCCCTCTCTCTGTCATGCTCCGCATGACATCTCTTCCTCCCCCCACTCTGTCGCCTACGGCGACATCTCTCCCCGCTGGGGAGAGTCTTGCCCGCTGGGGAGAGTCTTGCCCTTTGCACAAGGGAGGCTTTGGTGCGGCTATATCAAGAAAAAACCCTCTCTGTGCTGTCACAGAGAGGGTGTCTTTTTTGCTTACTTGATCCTTCGCAGGAGCTGTTCGGGGTTGTCGGCGTAGGTGAGGGCGGTTTCGCGGGAGATGATGCCCTCGCGGAGGAGCTCCAAAATGGACTGATCCATGGTACGCATACCCTCTGCGCCGCCCGAGGCCATGGCAGCGGCGATCTGGTGGGTCTTATTCTCGCGGATCATGCTGCGGACGGCGCTGTTGAGATGGAGGATCTCAAAGGCGGGGACGAGGTCGCCATTGATGGCGGGCAGCAGCTGCTGGGAGACCACCGTGCGAAGGACGGCGCTTAACTGCACGCGGACTTGCTCCTGCGCCTCGGCGGGGAAGGCGTCAATAATGCGGTCAATGCTGTTGACAGCGCCGCGGGTGTGGAGTGTGCCCAAGAGATAGTGACCTGTCTCCGCTGCCGTCATGGCGGTGCGGATGGTCTCCAAGTCCCGCATTTCACCAAGCTGGATCACATCGGGTGCTTGGCGGAGGCACGCGCGGAGGGCGGAGAGGTAGTTCTCCGTGTCCACGGCGATCTCACGCTGGCTGACGATGCTCAGCTGGTTGCGGTGGAGGTACTCAATGGGGTCTTCCAATGTGATAATGTGGCAGGGGCGGGTGTGGTTGATGCGATCTACAATGCAGGCAAGGGTGGTGGATTTGCCGCTGCCTGCCGTACCCGTCACCAGCACCATGCCCGAGGTATAGTCGGCAAGGGAGATGACCTCGGAGGGGATATTCAGCGTGCGGTAATCGGGGATGGAGAAAGCCACCACGCGGATGACGGCGGCCACGCTGCCCCGCTGACGGTAGGTGTTGACACGGAAGCGGGCAAGACCTGCCACGGAGAAGGAGAAATCGTCATCCCCCGTCTGCATAAAGGTGGTGGAGCTGCGCTGGGCGAGGGTGTAGAGTTCCTTCACCAACGCCTCGCCGCGGGAGGGGACAATGCGCTCCTCCTCCAACGGGCGCAGCGCGCCCTCCACCTTCACGGACACAGGTGCGCCCGTGACGAGAAAGAGATCGGATGCGCCGCTGTGGGCGGCCTCGGTCAAATAATCCAGCAAGGTCATAAGCTTATTCCTCCTGCATACTTCCACCGTCCCAGACGGGGAGGGAATCATCGGCGACCCATTCAGCGGCGCTGCGGGCTTGCCAGCGGATAATGGTGTAGTCGGTGTCCTCAACTGCCACCTCCACCACCAGCGTTTGGGTGTCGGATATGGGGCAGCCGTAACGATAGATACCGCCGTCATAGGCGGTCACGCCCTCGGGGACTTCTCCTGCGCGGAGTTGGGCGAGGATGCCTTCTGCGGCGCAGTCGGCGGCGTAGTAGCCCTCCACAGCGGCGAAAGATTTGTCGCTGAGGCGCTGATCTGCCTGCACCGTGGAGAGGGAGAGAAGGGCGAACACCGTGAGGCACAGCACGGCGAAGATGGTGAGGAGACTCACCGCCCCCACTACTACAGGGGGGGAGAAGGTGCGTTTTTCACTCATGGGCCCACCTCCTGCCATGCGATGGGGAGGGTGAAGAGGGTGTCGCCCTCAGCTTCCACCGCGATTTCTGCCCGTCCCAAGTAGGGGGCGGGTGCTTGCTTTTCGGCGCGGAGGGTGTAAGTTTCCCCCTCTATCACCAGTGCGCCGTCCTCCACTGTGCCGTGGAGTGCTGCGGCGGCTGCGGCGAAGTCGCCGCCGTGGGCTTTCACCGTTTCTGCCACTGTTTGGGCGTGGATGAGGGCTTCATCGCGACGCGCGCTGTGCCGCGAGGTGTCGTCCGACCACAAAAAGACACGGAGACAAATAACGGCGGCGAGGGCGAAGATAAGGAGCATCAAAATCTGCTCCAAAAGAGCGAGGGGTGCTTTATTTCTCATGGCTGCCCCTCCTCTCCCCCTCGCAGGTGGAGGGAAACGGAGGAAGGCGTGCCGTTGCCGTCCACAAGATTCATGTGGAGCAGCGACCCCTCCTGTGTGAGGGTGAGGCCTTGGGCTTTGAGGATTTTCGAGCCGCTCTCGGGGGTGAGACCTGCATCCTTCACGGTGAACAGCTCCATGAGCCAGCCGTCGTGGCAATAGACCTGTGTGGTGAAGGCTGTGCCATTAATATGCTCGGTGATGGTGAGGCAGTCGCCATCCCCGAACTGGGAGAGGGACACCGCCGCGGCGTTCTCGCTTTGGCGCACCTTGGTGGTGAGATACTGCACGCAGGTGCGGCTGTCGTAGCTTTCGCTGTCGCGGGCGGTGAGACGGTCATAGACATTGGCGCCACCCAGCAGCACCGCCAACAACGCAACGGCAAAGACCAGCAGCATCAATAATGCTGCCAGTGACGATATTCCCTTGTGTCGGCGGTCAAGTTTCATCAGCGTTCCTTTTCCAGCACCGTAATGTCGGGCATCAAGTTATTGGCGAAAATTTCGTAAAAGACCATGTAGCGTTCTTCCTCGATCTGCACGCCGTAATGCTGCTGCAGATATTCCACCGTGGGAGGATAGACACCCTCGGCGGCGTAACAGGCCACGGCGGCGCGGCGCAGGGCCGTTTCCAACTGCTGCCGCCCCTCTTCCCCCTGCTGACGGTCAACAGAGGCGAGGGAAGTGACAAAGAAGATAAGGCAAAGAGCGGCGAGAAGGGCCGCCAGCCATCGGAAGATGGCAGAAAGACGGTTTCTACCCATAGGCGTCACCCGATGGCGGTCATGATCTGCAGCAGGGGCAGCATGACGGAGAGGAGGATGAGGCCCACCAAGATGGACATGAGGGCAACAAGGGCGGGCTCAACGCGGCCTGCGGCGGAGGCGAGGGCTTCTTCGCTCTCTTCACTGAGGCGGAGGGCAAGCTGATCCATGGTCTCGCCGCTGCGTCCGCTGCGGATACCCGTTTCGAGAAGGCGGCTCTCCGACACACTGAGCAATCCGCTTTCGCGGAGGGCTTCGGAAAGACCCCGTCCCTCGTCAAGAAGAAGGATACACTGCTGGCAGCGGGCAGAGAAGGCAGGTGCGCCCTCACTGAGCCGCGCGGCAAGGGCGGCGGCTTCTGGGTCTGTCATGCCGCAGTGGATGCCCATGGCGAGGGCTTGGATAAACCGCGCCGTGTTGAGACGGCGGGTGATGCCCTTATCTCCCTGTGTGCGGCGATAGAGGGCAAGGAGCTTTTCCCGCAGGGCGGGAGAGGCGGCGATGACGATGGCGGCAACGACCACCACTGCCAAGAGGATGCACAGGAGTGGCAG
>JAZQMH010000046.1:0-3254 GCA_045543255.1 Vescimonas sp. | reverse complement strand
AAATGATGTTGTCTTCCTAAGACCGCTTGGCCTCCGACTTCACGCAGAAGTGATTGCGCTCAAAAATCTTGCTGTTGACAACAAAGTAGTTCAGCTTGGGATTGAGCAGCACCGCCTTATAGTAGGCGCAGATCAGCAGTGTCATATGGCTGATACGGCGGCCGTCCTTACGCTTTTCCCGCAGGTAGGCCTTAATAAGATCCTCGTCCACATATTCAGTAATGGTATTCATTGCGTCGTAACGCTTGGGCATGATATAGGGGATGGCTGCCAGAATGGGAGGCAGACCCTTCACTCTCTTTCCGTCAGGGCGCATAGTTTTCTCCTTTATGATAATTCGTTAAACTCTCTTTTTTCACACATGGCTTATTATACGGGACAAATCTTCCATTGGCAAGTGAAAAATGATTTTTTTCTTTACCTTTTCAGCGGTATTTGTTATACTATATCTATTATAGAAGTCCTTGTAGGAAAGGGGGATGCGCTCGTGAAATTTCAGCATTGGAACATTCATCGTCCGAAAGATGGTGTAGCAGAACGCTTGATGGAGGCGGGCTACTCTTATCTTGTGGCGGGCATTATGGCAAGCCGCGGGATCGAGTCGCCGGAAGAGGCGGCGGAATGTCTCAGCCGCGAGGAGTTTTTGACCCATTCTCCCTTTTTGATGGCAGATATGGATAAGGCTGTGGCGCGTATTAACGAGGCGCTGGACTGCGGCGAGAAGATCGCCATTTTCGGCGACTACGATGTAGACGGCATTACCGCCACCTGCATTTTGGTAGATTATCTCAAAAACCGCGGCGCCAATGTGATGCACTATATCCCCCGCCGCGTAGAGGATGGCTACGGTTTGAGCCAAGACGCCATCGAGGGTCTGCGCCGCAGCGGCGCAACGCTGCTGGTGACGGTGGACTGCGGCATTACCGGTGTAGAAGAGGTGGAATTCGCCCGTTCTCTCGGCATGGACACGGTGGTGACCGACCACCACGAGTGCAAAGAGCAGCTGCCTGATGCCGTGGCGGTGGTTGACCCCCGCCGCACCGACTGCCCCTATCCCTTCAAGCATTTGGCGGGCTGCGGCGTGGCGCTGAAGCTGGTGCTGGCGCTGGGCGGCGTGGATCGTGAAGAGGCCCTCTTTGCCCGTTATTGTACCTTGGCTGCCATCGGTACGGTGGCAGATGTGATGCCCATGTGGGGCGAGAACCGCACCATTGTCTCCCGCGGTTTGGCCTCTTTGGAGCGCAGCGATTTTACAGGTCTCCACGCCCTGCTGAAGGAGGCGGGTTTGGCAGGCCGCGACATCTCCTCTGTGCAGATCGGCTTCGTGCTGGCACCCCGTATCAATGCGGCGGGGCGCATGGGCGCTGCCGACATGGCGGCGGAGCTGCTGCTGTGTCAGGATAGTCTCAAGGCACAGGAAATGGCCAAGGCGCTCTGTGCCCTGAACCGTGAGCGCCAGAGCGTGGAGCAGGAGATCTACTCTCAGGCTGAGAAGATGATCGAAGCCCTGCCCGAGAAAGAGCGCCATGCCTTGGTGCTGTCCTCGGAGGAGTGGCATCAGGGCGTGGTGGGCATCGTGGCCTCCCGCCTCAGTGAAAAGTATGCCCGTCCCAGTTTCATGGTGCATATCAGCGGCGGCGTGGGCAAGGGCTCTTGCCGCAGTTGGGGCGGCTTTAACCTCTTTGCGGCGCTGGAGCACTGCGGCGATCTGCTGCTGGGCTTCGGTGGTCACGAGTTAGCAGCCGGCTTTACCATCGCCGAGGAGAATCTCCCCGCCTTTAGGGAGAAGATGAATGAATACGCCCTGCGTCGTGGCACCGATAAGGCGGTGGAGTCGGCGCTGGAGGTGGATATGGAGCTGCGCCGCGTGGGGGATGTGACCCTCAGCGAGCTGGAAGCCCTCTCCGCTATGGAGCCCTATGGCAGCGGCAATGCCCGCCCTGTGTTCTGCGTCCTCGGTGCAACTTTGAGCCGTGCCCAGAATGTGGGACAGAATCGCCATCTGAAATTGCAGCTGAGCAAGGGCGCAGCACGCCTTGACGGCATTTTCTTCTCCGCCACCACCGACAGCTGCGGCTGCCGTGAGGGCGACCGTGTGGATGCCGCCTTCTACCTGCAGGTGAACGAGTTCCGCGGCAACCGTACGGTGCAGATGCAGCTGGTAGACCTGCGCCCCTCCCTCTATCCCAGTAGTCGTGAGCAGGAGGCGCTGCAGCTGTTGGAGAAATTCCTGCATCGCGGCAGCATCAGCAATAAGGACAGCCATCGTCTTGTGCCCAGCCGTGTCCAGTGTGCTGCCGTGTGGCGGTGCATGGAGCGTGCTGTACCCAACGAGGGGCTTACCACGGCCTATCTCCCCCTGCTGCGCACCGTTTCTTCCGCCGTAGGCGGCGCAGAACCCTTCCTCCACAGCGCCTTTGCCTTGGAGCTGTTCTGCGAGCGTGGCTTGCTGCACATGGAGCGCAGCGGTGATGATGTGACCATCACGCTGGAGCGCGAGAAAAAAGTACAGTTACAGGATTCGCCATACTTGAAGCAACTAACGGAGCTGGAGAGGAAAGGAGGCGACGGACGGTGTTAACAGATCTGGAAAAACGATATCAGGATTTGGAAGATGTGATTCGTGGCTATAACCCGTCTGCCAACTTTGCCCAGATCCGACAGGCCTATGAGTTTGCCCGTGACAATCATGGCACCCAGCTGAGAAAGGACGGCTCGCCCTTCGTGACCCATCCTTTGGCAGTGGCCCGCATCGTAGCCGATGAGCTACATCTCGACAGTGAATCTATCGTGGCAGCCCTGCTCCACGACACCATCGAGGACACTGGCGCTACCCATGAGCAGGTGGCGAAGATGTTCTCCCCCACGGTGGCGGACTTGGTAGAGGGCGTCAGTAAGCTGACCCGCGTCCACTATACCTCCAAGGAAGAGGAGCAGATGGAGAACCTGCGGAAGATGCTGCTGGCCATGAGCAAGGACATCCGCGTCATCTTGGTGAAGATCGCCGACCGCCTCCACAATATGCGCACCATGGAGTATCAGACCCCTGCCAAGCAGAAGCAGAAGTCTTTCGAGACCATGGAGATCTATGCTCCCATCGCCCATCGTCTTGGTATGCAGAAGATGAAGTGGGAGCTGGAGGATCTGAGCCTCAAATACCTCGACCCCATCGGCTATCAGGAGATCGTCTCCACCCTTGATAGCAACGCGGCGGAGTACGAGGCCTTCATGGAGGAAGTGGATCGTCAGATCGG
>JAZQMH010000045.1:0-5422 GCA_045543255.1 Vescimonas sp. | reverse complement strand
CGCAAAGGACGAGCTGATGCCTTGGGCTATGATCTCCTCCGGCGTGACGGAGAGCTATTTGTGGCGTGAGCGTGAGCGTGCTTTTGAGGGTGTCACTACCCCCGATTGCCGTACCCACTGCAACGCCTGCGGTGCCAACCGAATGGTGGGAGGTAAGTGCGATGTCTAAGCTGAGATTACTGTTTATCAAGGAGGCGCAGGCCGCCTACATCTCCCATCTCGATCTGATGCGTACCTTCCAGCGCTGCTTCCCCCGTACGGAGTTGGAAATCAAGCACACTCAGGGCTACCATCCCCATCCCATCATCTCCATCGTCCTGCCTCTGCCCGTTGGTCAGAGCAGTGAGTGCGAGCTGCTGGACTTCGAGGTGACCCAACAGAGTGACGGAAGTGGTATTGCCGAGAAGCTGAATACGGGCATGCCTGTAGGTATCCGCGTGCTTAAATGCTACGAGGTTACCCGTCCTGTCCGTGAGCTTTACGCCCTGCAGGCGGATGTGACGCTGGAGTACGATAACGGTGTCCCCACAGGCGCAGCCGAGGCCATTTATGGGCTGCTCCACCGCGAGAGCCTCATTATCGAAAAACGCACCAAGCGTAAGGAACTGGCAGAGGTGGACATCGCCCCCATGATCCTTGATGCAACGGTGACGGAAGGGGAGAACGCCCTGTATATCGACTTGAAGGTGCAGGCGCAGAACCCCGGTCTCAACCCCCAGCTCATTGAAAAAGCCATCGCCCGTGAGCTTCCCCAGCTGATGCCCGACTTTATCCGTGTCCGCCGCAAGCGGATTCTCGACGCAGAGGGAAAAGATTTCCGATAATTTTAGTAAAAAAGTAAAATATCCTCTTGCATTTTTGTGAGTTGTGTGGTATTCTATCATGGCGTTAAAAGGGCGGTCCTCTGTCGCCGGTGCTTGATAAATTAAGAAAAGCACCCTTGTACGGCGTTACGAACACCTATAATATAGGAGGAAAATATCCATGGATCTCATCAAAGCATTGACTGAAAAGCAGCTGAAGGACGTGCCTGAGGTGCAGGTGGGCGATACCGTCCGCGTGCACGTGAAGGTTAAGGAAGGCTCCCGTGAGCGTATCCAGGTCTTCGAGGGTACCGTGATCGCAAAGAAGCACGGTGGCATCGAGGAGACCATCACTGTCCGTCGTATTTCTTACGGCGTTGGCGTGGAGAAGGTTTTCCCTGTCCATTCTCCCTCCATCCAGACCATCGAGACCGTTCGTCACGGTTTCGTCCGTCGCGCCAAGCTGTACTATCTGCGTGACCGCGTCGGTAAGGCCGCCAAGGTCCGCGAGAAGCTGTAAGCAACAACTTGATCCGAAGAAAAACCGTCCGCGCAGCGGGCGGTTTTTTCTTTTCATTTGGTGAAATGTGTGCTATACTATTTAAAATTAGGTAGAAATTCGAGGTGATACCCGTGCAAATAGAGAATTTAAGCTGGTTCCCCGGTCATATGACAAAGACCAAGCGTATGATCGTGGCGGAAATCAAGAATATGGACGCGGTATGTGAGATTTTGGATGCCCGCATCCCCATCTCCAGCCGCAACCCCGATGTGGACGAGATGACGGCAGGGAAACCCCGTCTGATCGTGCTCAACCGCGTGGATCAGGCCGATCCTAAGGAGACAAAGCGCTGGAGTGCCTATTTCCGGGGAAAAGGTTACGCCGTTCTCGAAGCCAATGCCAAGGGCGGCGCAGGCACCAACCAGTTCGCCGCTGTGGTGCGGGAACTGCTGAAGGATAAGCTTGCCGCCTATGCCGAAAAGGGGCAGGTTGGCCGCACCATCCGCGTCATGGTGCTGGGCATCCCCAACGTGGGCAAGTCCACCTTCATTAACAAGGTGGCCCATCGCAAGACCGCTAAGGCCGAGGATCGTCCCGGCGTCACCCGCACAAAGCAGTGGGTGCCCGTTGACCGCACGCTGGAGCTTTTGGACACCCCCGGTATCCTGTGGCCTAAGTTTGACGATACCTCTGTGGGTCTCCATTTGGCCTTTACAGGGGCTATCAAGGACGATGTGATGGACTTGGAGGAGCTTGCCTCTTTGCTAATGGAGTATCTTGGTAAGCACTATGCCGAGGCCATCACCACCCGCTATAAGCTCGAGATCGAGGAAGAGGACAGCGGCTACGACCTGCTGACCAAGGCAGGACGCAAGCGCGGCTTCCTTATGCGGGGCGGCGAGGTGGACACCGAGCGTATGTCCCGCATTTTGCTTGATGAGTACCGCGAGGCAAAGCTGGGTAACTTCACGCTGGAAACGGTGGAGGATCTGAAGGAATGAGCGAGCTTTGGACATACGAGCGCGAGGCTTGGGCTGAAGGCTACACCACCGTTTGTGGCGTCGATGAAGCAGGCGCAGGCCCGCTGATGGGCCCCGTGTACGCCGCCGCTGTCATCCTGCCCCGTGAGTGCGAGATCGAAGGTCTCAACGACTCCAAGAAGCTGACGGAAAAGAAGCGTGAGGCGCTTTTTGACATCATTCTCAACACTGCCATCGCTTACGGCATCGCCCGCATCGAGGCCGCCGAGATCGACGCAACGGACATCTTGAGCGCCCGCATGAAGGCCATGCACCTCGCCATGGAAGCTCTCGGTCAGCCCCTCGACATGGCGCTGATTGACGGAAATCGTGACAAGGGGAAAACCTTTACAATTGCTGAGCCACACCGCCTTTTGGTGAAGGGCGACAGTAAGAGCGCCTCTATCGCCGCCGCCTCCATTTTGGCGAAGGTGAGCCGTGACCGCTACGTGGTGGATGTGCTGGATAAGCAGTATCCCGAATATCAATTCGCCAAGCATAAGGGCTACGGCACAGCCCTTCACAAGGAACTATACCTCAAATACGGCCCTTGTCCCGAGCATCGCTTGACCTTTTTGAAGAATTGGGAGGCTGAGCGATGAGCAAACAGGAGGGACTGCAAGGAGAGGCCTTGGTCGCCGATTACCTTCGTAATAACGGCTTTCAACTGGTAGCTCATAGCTACTACTGCCGCTTCGGCGAGATCGATCTCATTGCATGGGAGGGGAATACCCTCTGCTTTATCGAGGTCAAGACCCGCACCAATTTGGAAATGGGTCTGCCCCGCGAGTACGTGACACCCACAAAGCAGAAAAAACTTCGAAAGACCGCCCTTTTCTACCTTTCTGAGAAGAAACTGGACTGCTTCTGCCGCTTCGATGTGGCGGAGGTCTACGCTGAACAGGGCTTTAATAAGGCCCGCATCGTCTATCTGCGGGATGCCTTCCAATAAGGAGACGTTTCCATGATCCCCTATTTTGATGCCCATTGTGATACCCTCTACCGCTGTATGGAAACAGGGGAGGGCGGCGAGCTGGACTACGGCGACACCCGCGCCGCGCAGTTAGCGTACTTCGCCAAAAGCCGCGAACTGGGTCAGAATGAAGGGCACATAGACCTCGTGCGTGGTAAGGAATTTTCTCGCTATGGACAGGTCTTTGCTCTGTTCCACGATGGGAAATATCCGCCCGCTGACGGCATGTGGGCGCAGTGTAACCGTATCCACGACTTTTTCCTTCAGCAGATGGAGGAAAACGCCGACATTGTCCGTCATTGCCGCAACGGTGCAGAGATTGACAACGCCGTGGAAAACGGCAAAATTGCCGCGTTACTCAGCATTGAGGGCGCTGATTTGATCGATTGCGATCCTTCAAAGATCGAAACGGTGGCCCAGTGGGGCGTGCGCATTCTCAATCCCGTGTGGAATCGTGCCAACGTCCTCAGTGGCAGCCACATTGCCCAGCCGGAGCGCGGTCTCAGCGATAAAGGTCGTGGGTTTATCCGCGAACTCTACCGCCACCATATCTATCCCGATGTGTCCCATCTCTCCGACCGCGGCTTTTGGGACTTGGTGGAGATGGGGGAGGGGGCAATCGTCGCCACCCACTCCAACGCCCGCAGTCTTTGCAGCCACAGCCGCAATCTGACGGATGACCAGTTTCGCGCCATCCGCGACAGCGGCGGCGTGGTGGGCATCAATCTCTACCTCCATTTTGTGGGTGAGCCCACCATGGACGCATTGGTGCGCCATGTAGAGTATTTCCTCAACTTGGGCGGCGAGAAAACCATCTGCCTCGGCGGCGATCTGGACGGCTGCGAGGTGTTGGCGGCAGGAATGGAAGGCGTGCAGGATATACCCCGCCTTTACGATGCCCTCCGCGCCCGCGGCTACAGTGCCGAACTCCTTGAGGATGTCTTTTGGAACAACCTGCGCCGCTTATTTTGAAATTTCTAAGAGAGGAGGCCACCTATGGCTCTCTATGCGATCGGCGACCTCCATTTGTCGCTGAACTCCAATAAGCCCATGGATATCTTCGGCGAGGGCTGGCATAACTATGTGGAGCGTATCCGCGAGGGATTTTCCGCATTGACCGATGAGGATGTGACGGTGCTCTGCGGCGATCTCAGCTGGGGCATGAGCCTTGAAGAGTCGCTGGAGGATTTCCGCTTTATTGATGCCCTGCCCGGTAAGAAGATCCTCATGAAGGGCAACCACGACTACTGGTGGAACACCGCCGCCAAGATGACAAAGTTCTTCGAAGAGCACCAACTGACCACCTTGTCCCTCCTTCACAACAACTGCCTTTTCTACGGCGATAAGGCTATCTGCGGTACTCGTGGCTGGTTTCATGAGCTGGATAATCAGGGCACACACAACGAGAAGATGCTGCTCCGCGAGGTAGGCCGATTGGAGACTTCCTTGAGGGCAGCAGGGGAGAGGGAGAAGCTCTGCTTCCTTCACTATCCCCCCATTTATCAGGGCTACCGCTGTCCTGAGATCATGCGTGTACTCAGCGAATACGGGGTGAAGGAATGCTATTACGGGCACCTTCACGGTGCTTCTCACCGCCGTGCCATCGAAGGAACGCGGGAGGGAACCCTGTTTTCCCTTGTCAGCGGCGATTTTTTGGGCTTCAAACCCAAAAAAATTTGCGATTAGTGAAAATAAGGTATAGCTTTTCTATCCAATATCTGCTATTATATGATATTGGCTTGACTATATTAATTTGGAATGCCATTGAATTAAGTTTATATACTGGAGGAAATCAACAATGACTGTCAAATCCTGCGAGAAACTGGAAAAGAGCATGGTCGCTCTGACCATCGAAGTGGGCGCCGAGGCCTTTGAGACTGCTGTTAACAAGGCATATCTCAAGATGCGCAACAAGCTGAACATCCCCGGCTTCCGTCCCGGCAAGGCTCCCCGCAAGATGATCGAGAGCATGTACGGTGCTGAAGTCTTCTATGAAGAGGCTGTCAACGCCATTCTGCCCGAGGTCTATGAAGAGGCCGTGAAGGAGCAGAACCTTGAGGTCGTGGGTTATCCCAACGTGGAGATCGAGTCCGTCGGTAAGGACGGCGTGGTGTTCAAGTGCACC
>JAZQMH010000044.1:0-9001 GCA_045543255.1 Vescimonas sp. | reverse complement strand
CCACCTTCAGGTGGGATATGCCACGCCCCCGCAGCTCCTTGCGCATGACGCGGGCCAGCGGGCAGCCAAGTCGGAGGCCAAGCGGTCTTAGGAAGACAACATCATTTTTCAACTCCTTGGCTCACAGAACGACATGGCTACGATCCGACTTCCACCTTCAGGTGGGATATGCCACGCCCCCGCAGCTCCTTGCGCATGACGCGGGCCAGCGGGCAGCCGTAGGTTTTGGAAATATCTGCCACCTGCAGCTGCGAGGCGTCCAGCTTGTTGCCGGTGCCGAGGGCGCAGAGGATGGGAATATGGCGCTGCTGTGCCTGCTCATTGAGGTCCAGTTTGCAGCTGACCAGATCGATGCAGTCCACGACGTAGTCGTAGTGGCGGCAGAAGAAGTCCTCCCGGTGCTGGGCGTCGTAGGTGCCCACGATGGGGTGGACGGTCACGTCGTCGCGGATGTCGCGGCAGCGCTCGGCGGCGGCCTCTGCCTTGGGGATGCCGAGGGTGGAGCGCAGGGCGTAGAGCTGGCGGTTGCGGTTTGTCTCGGAAACGGTGTCGCTGTCGATGAGGGTCAGTGTCCCCACACCGGCGCGGCACAACGCCTCCGCTGCCCAGCTGCCTACGCCGCCGAGACCGAACACCGCCACATGGCTGTGGGCAAGAGTTTCCATGGCCTCACGGCCCAGCATAGACTCCGTGCGGGAAAAAGCAGGATTTACCATCTGCGCTTACACCTCTTTTCTTTAAAAATGAACAAACGAGAGCCGACATCAGTCGGCTCTCGTATCGTGTCTATTAGCCCACGTGCTTGATGCCGCTGAGCTCCACCACCTCGGCATCGGCGGTCAGACCGTCGATCCAAGCGGTATAATCTTCATTCATCTTGGCGTTCTCTACCTGGGTCTGCCAGTAGGGAGCGTTCTCGCCCACGAAGTACATAACGTGGTAGCCATAGGGAGTCTCCACGATGCCGGTGTCACCCACAGCGCGTGCGCTGTCGAAGCACCAATCCTCGAAGTTCTCCACCATCTGGCCCTTGTACACGTTCTCATACAGACCGTGATCGGCGCCGTCATCGCTGAGCTCGGCAGCCATCTCGCCGAAGGACTCCGCGGTAGCCTCGCCGGCCTTCCAGTCGGCAAGGATCTTCTCAGCCTCGGCCTTAGCCTCGTCCCACAGAGCCTTCTCGTCGGCCTCATAGGACTCGGACTCCTTGTCCAGACCGGAGGTATCCACCTGCACCAGAATGTGGCGCACGTCGATGGTGTTGTAATCTTGGCGACCCACGCTGTGGAACACCACAACGGTAGCGGCGGGATCACCGTTGATGACGGTGGCATCGCCGTCCACGCGGGCAGCGTCAAAGACCCAGTTCATGGTGTCGCTGCCGGTGTTGGTGCCGGTCTCGGTGTTGGTGTAGCTGGCGCTGGCGTAGTCCTTGGCAACATCTTCCAGCTTCTCGCCTGCCTGCACGCGCTCGAGAGCGGCGGCGGCGTCAGCGGCGGCAGCAGCCTTGGCAGCGGCCTTCTCAGCGTCGGTAGCCTCGATGGTGTTGCCCTCATCGTCCTTCTTCACCTCGGGGGTGCCGGCGAAGTACAAAGACTCGTAGGCGGCCACGTCGAAGTCGGCCTGATGCTCGCTGTAATAAGCCTCCAGCTCAGCCACATCGTAGGTGAGGGAAGCGATATACTCGCTCTCAAAGTGGCTGGCAACATGGATCTGGGAAACGATCTGACGGAACAGATCCACGGTCATGTTCTTGCCGTACACAGCGCGGAGATACTCCTTGGTGGACATACCGCTCTGGGAGGCGTACTGACCAATCAGCTCCACGGTGGCGTCGATCTCCTCGATGACATGGGCATCGTTGGGATCCTCACCGGCGTCGATGGCGGCGTCATACAGACGGCCGATCTGCACCATGTTGTCCTTGGCGGCGTCGAGGAAGTACTCGTGCCAGGTCATCTCCTCCTCGGTCTCCAGACCCAGGAACATCTTGGCAGTCTCGTTCACCACCTGGGAATCCAGGGGAGCAGAGGTGTTCAGACCCATATAGGAGCCATACTGGGAGTTGGCAACATTGTTGTAAGCGGCGTTGTAGTAGTAGCTCATCTCGGCGGCGGTGAACTCCTCGCCGTCGATGGAGATGGCCTTGGCGTTACGCTCCAGCACGCCGGAGCTGATGAGCCAGGAGCCGATGGCCACGATAACAAACACGGCGGCAATGATGCCGTAAATGATCTTGGATTTCTTCTGGGCAGCCTTTTCCTCAGCCTCGCGGATCACCTTGGGATCCACATAGCCCTGAGCGGCCAGCTCCTGACGATTTTTCTTTTCTCTGGATGCACTCATTTGTTTTCAGTCCTCTCAAAATATAGATGGGCAAACGCCCTTTTTGATAACATACCAAGTTATTATAACGCAGAAATACAAATAGTGCAAGAGTTTTGTTTGTATAAGGAAAATTGTTCATAATTGGCAAAAAGCCTCTCTTGCAAAAACTTCTACATTTCCTCTGCAGTAAGCGGCTGAGCGGGTTAGACGCAGAGTCGATGCTACATTTAGACGAAATTTTTTTCGCAGAAATTTACGCGAGGGACGGTATCGTTATTGAAGAAGTGAAGCGCGTTGAAGGAAGTCTTGAAACCATGGGTTTCAAGCGGCGTTTTCTTTCGCACTTTCTTTTCGCTGTTGAAAAGAAAGTGCAAACATTCCCGTAAAACAATCCCTCAGTCCTAAATGTTTTCTCATTTTTTGCCGTAGGAAAAAGCAAAAAGGCTGACCCTATGTGAGGCAAACCTCTCCCAAATCTGCATGGGGGGAGCACGAGGGGCACCCGCCCGCAGGCGGGCGTGCGAGAGCGCAACCGCCCAAAGGGCGGCTCTTAGCGCGGAGCTGAGGGTATGACCCCCTCGTTTTAAATGAACTCATTTTGCCCGTTTACGGGCAAAATGAGAACGGCGACCCCTTACGAAGTCGCCGTTCATTTTGCATCGGGCCAAGTTATAACCTGCACCTATAAAAGCAGGTGGGTTGTCTCCAGCTTGCTTTACTGCTTCCAACATCCAACCGCAGACAGGCAGTCGGGAGGCCTGCAAACCACATACTGATCCGACATCCCCTATAACCGGATGTGAGGATAAAAAAGACCCGCATACAGCTTTTGTGTGGAGCACATCTCCTGTGCTCTGTGGCTATTTTACCACAGCATTTCTAAAAATAAAAGAGGAAAATGCGATATTTTTAGGAAAATTATTCCTCGTCAGCCATGATTTGTTCCATAAACAGTTCATACACGGCATCCAGTTCCGCCTCGTCGTCAACGGTAGCCAACAGCTCCTCGCCGTTCTCCACCACGGACTTGAGGATCACGAGGCCATAATCCTCGCTCTCTTCATCGGCCTCATCCTCCACAGCGGGGAAGAAGGCCATGTAGGTCACGCCGTCTTTTTCCAGTGCGTCCACATATTCCAAAACAAACTCGTTGCCCTCGTCATCGGTAAGCGTAATAAAATTTGCGCCGAAATCTTCGCTCATAGTTTCCGTCCTCCTTGGTTGATGTTTTCCCTATTGTACATGGTGAGGGCTAAAAAAGCAAGACCTGCGTCTTTCCTCCCTTGAAAAATTCTCTCTCTCGTGCTGAAATCGGGCAAAATCTGTCAAATCGCGGGAAAAGGGGAGAGGAATTGTTGAGAAATTCAGCAAACTTGTGCTTTTCATCAGTTGACAGATGTGGTACAATATGAGGATGATACCATAGTAATATGGGAAACTATGTGCATGACACTACATCATATGAGAAAAGGAGGTGCTTTGTGTCTATGCGTGAAAACGACCGTAGAAATAGCAGAGGCGAGAGAAGCGAGAACACGCCTTCCCGCCGTCAACAGAGCGCCAAATATACAAAAACCTATTCTCCCGCCCCCAAGGGCAGACCTGCTTCCGCTGAGGAGGCTCGCCCCACGGTGAAGCGGAAGAAGAGAAAGTCCCCGTGGAAGTTCGCCATCGGCACACTGGTGCTGACGGCGGTGTGCACGGTGCTGATCTTTGCCATCATCTTCATGGCGTGGGTCAACTCCTCTTTGAAGGGCCGCGCCGAGGTCTACATCGACGAGTTTGAAACGGCGGTGTCCACGGAGCTGTACTATCAAGATACCGAGACGGAGGAGTGGGTCATGTATCAGACCCTCTTCATGGACGGCGAGGATCGCATTTGGGTGAGCCTTGACCAGATCCCCGACGATCTGAAGAAGGCTGCCATCGCCATTGAGGACAAGCGCTTCGAGCGCCATCCCGGCGTGGACTTGAAGTCCACCATCCGCGCCATCGTCTATACCCTTACGGGTCAGTCCATTCAGGGCGGTTCTACCATCACCCAGCAGACGGTGAAGAATGTCACCGGCGACAATCAGGACACGGTGCTGCGTAAGGTGACGGAGATCTACCGCGCGCTGGAGATGGAAAAGCGGTATGAAAAGGACGAGATTTTAGAGGCCTACCTCAACGAGATCTATATGGGTCAGTCCTGCTACGGTGTGGAGACGGCGTCTCTTCGCTACTTCGGCGTCCATGTAGACGAGCTGAGCCTCGCCCAGTGCGCAAGCCTTATTTCCATCACCAACAACCCCTCCCAGTTTGGCCCCTTTGAGGGCGAGTGGAGCCGCGAGCAGAACCGCAAGCGCCAAATGCTGGTGCTGGATGCCATGCTGGATCAGGAGATGATCTCCGAGGCGGAGTATGAAGCCGCCGTGGCGGAGGAAGTGGTCTTTACCAACGGTTACTCCAACACGGGCAACTACTATGGCGAGGCCATCGTGGACACCGAGGCACTGGAAGAGGAGAGCAAGCCCAAGTCCACTACTTCTTATACGTCCCGCAACTCCTACTTTACTGATGCTGTCATCGAGGATGTGGCACAGGCGCTGATGGACGAGTACGGCTACAACTACGAGACCGCCATCAACAAGGTCTATGGCAGCGGCTATAAGATCTATACCACGCAGAATTACGAATATCAGCAGATCGCCGAGAAGGTCTACGAGGATCTGAGCAACACCCCCTACACCATCACCAAGAATGACGGCACCGTGGAGCAGCTTCAGGGCGCTATGACCATCATTGACCCCTACACCGGCCATGTGGTGGCCATGGTGGGCGGCGTTGGCCCCAAGATCTACGACCGTGGCCTCAACTGGGCCACCACCTACCGTCCCTGCGGCTCGGCAACCAAGCCCATCTCTGTCTACGCCCCTGCCCTCGATCAGGGCATCATTACGGGCGCATCCACGGTGGATGACTTCCCCCTGTGGCTTCTCTATACGGGAGATGACGAGGATGAGATCGATCCCGACGATCCTCTGAAGGAGGGTACGCCTTGGCCCAAGAACGACTACTCGGGCTTCAAGGGTCTCAGCACCATCCGCAAGGCGCTGGTGCGCTCTATGAACACCTGCGCCGTCAGCGTGTGTAACGCCTTGGGCGTGTGGGAGTCCTACGACTTCATGACCTCCAACCTTGGCTTCACCACCTTGACACAGGATGATGCCACCGCCTTGGGCGCGATGGCACTGGGCGGCTACTCCAACGGTGTTACCACCGAGGAGATGGCGGCGGCCTACGCCGCCTTCGTCAACGAGGGCATCTATACCACCCCCCGTACCTTCACCCGCGTGGAGGATACCAACGGCAATGTGGTGCTGGAAAATGACATCGATTCCCACGCCGCCATGAAGAGCTCCACCGCCGCGCTGATGAACAGCATCCTCACCGATGTTGTCAGCGGCGGTACGGGCAGCGGCGCCTACTTCTCCGGCATGACCATCGCCGGCAAGACCGGTTCTACCAACGATCTCCGCGACCGCTACTTCGTGGGCTACACCCCCTATTATGTGGGTGCTTGCTGGGTGGGCTATGAGTCCAATGCCCGCATCAGCTCCGGCGGCGTCAACCCCTCTGTGGCCCTGTGGAAGAAGGTCATGGAGGAGATCCACCAAGATCTCCCCAATGAGAAGTTCTTCTCCTGTCCCGACCTTGTGCAGGTCAGCGTCTGCTCCGACAGCGGCCTGCTGGCCACCACCCTCTGCGAGACCGATCCCCGTGGCTCCCGCGTCCGCACCGAGTGGGTGGCTCAGGATAACCAGCCTCAGGAGCTGTGTACCATGCACACCGGCGGCCATATGCTCAACTATACCCGCGATTACTTCGTCAACTTCCCCGATGTGGTGGCGGAGGACAGCCAGTATGTGGCGTGGGGAGAACCCATCGGTACGCCCCTTGACGGTATGTTCTGGCCCGGCACAGGCTTTGGTGAGGACGAGGGCGGCTACTTCGATGTGGACGAGTGGGGCAACCCCATTTGGATTCCCGGCACGCCGACCACCCCCGACAGCGGCACTGAGCCCGACGACGGCGGCGATACCGGCGGCGGTGATACCACCGATGACGGCGGTTATACCGGCGATGACGGCGGCCACAGCGCACCCGGCGGCTGGGGCGACTTCATCCAGTAACGGCCTATGATCTACACACCGGAACGCACCTGCGCCTTTACGGGACACCGTCCCGAGAAGCTGCCGTGGGGCTATTATGAGGACGACGAGCGCTGCCAAGCGCTGAAAGAGCGGATGTGGAAGGCGGCGCAGGAGATCTACGACATGGGCTGCCGCCACTTCCTCTGCGGCATGGCACAGGGCTGCGACCTCTACTTTGCCGAGACCATCCTCGCCCTGCGCTGTCTCGCCGTGGGCGTCACGCTGGAGGCGGTCATCCCCCACGAGGGGCAGGCCGACCGTTGGAGCGAGGAACAAAAGGAGCGCTACGAGCGGATTTTGAGTATGTGCGACAAGCGCACTGTCCTCGCCCCTCGCTATACCTCCGGCTGCATGCAGCGGCGCAACCGCCACATGGTGGACAACGCCTCTACGCTGTTAGCGGTCTATGATGGCGACGGCGGCGGCACGGGCTACACCGTGGCCTACGCCTTGCAGCAAAAGCGCAAGGTCATCCGCCTTGATGTGGTGGGTGAGGGCCCCCAGAGCTATTATTTCTAAGGAGAACAGCTATGACTTACACCTATACGCCTCGCGGCGTTTGCTCCCGCCGTATGGTGGTGGAGCTTTCTGACAGCGGCGTCATTGAGAACGTCCGCATCGACGGCGGCTGCAACGGCAATTTGCAGGGCATCTCCCGTCTGGTGCAGGGCATGAAGGCCGAGGAGGCCATTGAGCGCATGGAGGGCATCTCCTGCGGCGGCAAGGGCACCTCCTGCCCCGACCAGCTGGCACAAGCGTTGCGCATTGCACTGGCGAAATGAGAAACGTAAAGTAAGAAAAAGACACCCGCAAGGGTGTCTTTTTTCAATGAAGAATGAAGAATTGTGGTGTCCCTGCGGGAACAATTAAAAATATTATTCATCATTCTTTATTCACTATTCATCATTCATTGCAACAAAAAACCACCCCGAAGGTTGTTTTTTTCTTGCTTTTACATCTCCGCCTTCGTCTCGCAGTAGCGGCAGCGATACACGTGCTTGGCCTCGTCCGTCAGATCGAAGATCTGAGGCAGCTCCTGCTCCACGGAGGTGATGCAGCGGGGATTCTTGCACTTCACCACGCCGCGAATGACCTCGGGCAGCTTCAGCTGACGCTTCTCCACGCGGACGCCGTCCTTAATAATGTTGACGGTGATGCTGGGATCGACATAGCCGATCAAGTCCCAATCCAGCTCCAGCAGAGTGTCGATCTTAATGATGTCCTTGCGGCCCAGCTTGCCGCTGGAGACATTGTTCAGCAGTGCCACGGAGGCATCCACCTTGTCCAGCTTCAAGATCTGATACAGCTGCATGGCCTTGCCTGCGGTGATATGGTCGATCACGATACCATTACGGATAGAATCAATGGTCATAAGTCAAGTTACCTCCCTCGTTAGTTCAGACCCAGCAGCGTCAGGATCAGCGCCATGCGGATGAAGCGACCATAGCGCACCTGACGGAAGTAGGCGGCGCGGGGATCATCGTCCACTGCCACGGAGATCTCGTTGACACGGGGCAGGGGATGGAGGATGGTCAGATCCTTCTTGGCGGTCTTGAGCTTGTCGGGGGTGAGGATGTAGCTGTCCTTCAAGCGGAGGTAATCCTCCTCGTTGAAGAAGCGCTCACGCTGTACGCGGGTCATGTAGAGGATATCCAGCTTGGGCATGGCCTCCTCCAAATCGGTGACCTGCTCGTAGGGGATATTGTTCTTCTTAATGTAGGTCTCCTTCACATAGCTGGGCACTTTCAGTTCCTCGGGGGAGATGAGGACGAATTTCGTGCCCGTGTAGCGGGACATGGCGGCGATGAGGGAGTGGACGGTACGACCAAACTTCAAGTCGCCGCAAAGACCCACGGTGAGGTTATCGAAGTGACCCTTCTCGTGGTGGATGGTGAGAAGGTCGGTGAGGGTCTGGGTGGGGTGGTTATGACCGCCGTCACCTGCGTTGATAACGGGGACAGTGGTGTTCATGGATGCCACCAGCGGTGCGCCCTCCTTGGGATGGCGCATGGCGATAATGTCAGCGTAGCAGCCCACGGTACGGATGGTGTCGGCTACGCTCTCGCCCTTGGCGGCGGAAGAGGAGCTTGCCTCGGAGAAGCCCAGTACCTGACCGCCCAGAGACAGCATAGCGGACTCGAAGCTGAGGCGGGTACGGGTGGAAGGCTCAAAGAACAGGGTGGCAAGGATCTTGCCGTCGCACTTATGTGCGTACTTCTCGGGGTTGGCGATAATATCGCTGCCCAGTGCCACCAGCTCGTCGATCTCGGCGGTGGTCAGCTGCATAATGTCGATCAAACTTCTCATTTTCTTGCTCCTCACTTGATCCAGCTCTCGTCCGAGGGATTGGCACGGAACTTCAGCAGGCGGTCAATATCCTCGGTCTTAATATAGTTCTCCTCCGCTGCCACCTGTGCGATGGTGTCGAAGTCGGTCAAACTGATGTTCTTCACGTTGGCTGCCGCCATGCGGTCAAG
>JAZQMH010000043.1:0-4267 GCA_045543255.1 Vescimonas sp. | reverse complement strand
CTCCTTGCCCTTGGGGAAGCGGAGGATGAAGCCGTAGTCAGCGCAGTGCTCCATGAGCCAGGCGAAGGCCTCGGTCTCCTCAAAATCGGTATTCAGCGAGTAGTTACCGCTGCCGCCCAAGTCCATGGCGAGGCCGCAGTTATGCTCACTGTAGCCGGGGCGCTTCACCACCGTACCGCCGGTGAGCTGGGCGTCATATTCGCTGTAGCCCTGATCGCGGTACTGCTGCACCTTGCGCCAGTAGAGATAATCCTGAGTGTCGGCACTGCGATAGCCGCTGACACAGGCGATATCATAGGCGCTGCCTGCCTCCACCATCTGCATCAAGGCATCGGCGGCGCGGCTGTCAAAGACATCATTGTTGCTGCCCACGCTGACGAACTCGATGTCATCGTCATAGTTCGCAGGCAGGGGATTCCAATCGTTCACCAGCAGCAGATTCCAAGGAGGCTCCGCGCCGCCTTGATAGCTGTCGGCTTGCACATAGCGGCCCACGGTGGAGAACTGCAGCATACCGTTTTCATCGATATAGGGCTCCTCGGGCACCTCCGGCTCCTCCTCATCGTCCTTGTTCTCGTCATCGGGAGGTACAGGATCGTCCACCACGGGATCATCCACCACAGGGGGCTCTACATGACCGGTCACATCGCCGGCAAGCCACACAATACCCCAGATCACAAGACCCAGCGCCACCAAGACCAGCAAGATGGGCACAAGGGGGCTGCGGCGACGAGTTGCTCTTCTTCCGCTCATTGCACACCTCCGAAATACTGGCTGATCTCCTCTGCGGTGCAGGCGACGCTGCCTTGGGCAAAGCCGTCGCGTCCGCCGCCGCGACCATTGAGGGCGGCGTTCATCTGCTTAATAAAGTCGCGGATGTCCTGCCCTGCGTGGATAACAGCGTAAGTATAGGCACCATCTTCCCCTGCAAACACGGCGCAGCGCCCGCCGCAGCGGGTAGCCACCATGTCGCAAAGGCGGCGCACACTGTCGCTGTCCATCTTCTCATGGAACAGCACCGTATTGCCGCAGCCGTCATACTTCTCGGCAATGGCGGCAAAGGACTGCTCCTGCAGGGCGGCATAGCCCTGCTTCACGCTAAGCAGCTCATTCTGCACACGCTGCACCGCCTCGAAGGTCTTACCAACCTTGACGCTCAGCGCCTGTGCCACCGCTTGATTCTGCTGCTGGTTGAGAGCGAGATAATCCAACGCCCGCTTACCGCACAGCAGCTCAAGGCGGACACCGTCACGGAACTTCTGATGACCGATGAACTTCAAAAGGCCCACCTGTCCGCTTAAGACCACATGAGTGCCGCAGCAGGCACAGCGGTCAGCGTTAGGGAACTCGGTAATGCGCACCGCGCCCTCAAGGGGCTTCTTGGAGCGGTATTCCACCGCCTCCAGCGCAGCACCTTCGTACCACGTTTCGCAGAAGGGGTGGTTCTCCCACAGGTACTGGTTGGCCTTGGCTTCGATCTCCAGCACGCCTTCCCAAGGGATGTCGGCATTATAGTCGATGACCACCTTATCTGCGCCCATGTGGAAGCCCACATTGTCGCAGTGGTAGGCGCTGCAGAGCATACCGGAGACGATATGCTCGCCGGAATGCTGCTGCATATGGTCGAAGCGCCGCGCCCAGTCGATCTCGCCGTGGACGGTGTCGCCCACCGCCAAAGGCTTATCGCAGGTGTGGGTGATGATGCCGCCCTTTTCGCGGACATCCTTCACCGCAGCACCGCCCAGCACGCCGAAGTCGCAGGGCTGACCGCCACCTTCGGGATAGAAGGCGGTGGCATCCAGCACCACGGCGAAGCCGCCCTTACTCTCCTCGCAGGAGAGGACGGTAGCATCGAAAGAACGCAGAAATGCGTCCTCATAGTATAGTTTACGCGTTTCCATAGGGAAATGCCTCCCTAACTTTTATTCCTCTTCCACGCCCACGATGGCGATGTGCAGCTCATCCAGCTGCTTCTGCTCCACAGTAGAGGGAGCGGACATCATAATATCCTGTGCGTTCTTGTTCATGGGGAAGGGGATGATCTCACGGATGGAGCTCTCGCCGGCCAGCAGCATGACCATACGGTCAACACCGGGGGCGATACCGGCATGGGGAGGCGCGCCATAAGTAAAGGCGTTGTACATAGCGGGGAACTTCTTCTTCACGTCCTCCTCGCCCAGACGCACCAGCTCAAAGGCCTTGATCATGATCTCGGGATCGTGGTTACGGACAGCGCCGGAGCTGAGCTCCACGCCGTTACAGACCAAGTCGTACTGGAAGGCGTTGATGGTGAGGGGATCCACCTCGCCGCGCTGTGCCTTCTCCAGAATCTCCAAACCGCCGTTGGGCATGGAGAAGGGATTGTGGCAGAACTCCAGCTCGCCGCTCTCCTCGCCGATCTCGTACATGGGGAAGTCCACGATCCAGCAGAAGGAATACTGCTCCTTGTCCATGTGGCCCTCGCAGATATTGCCCAGCTTATTGCGCAGGACGCCTGCCACCTTGATGGCAGTACCCTTATCGCCGGCAGCGAGGCCAACGAGGCAGTTGGGGGTAAGGCCGAGGGCCTCCACCAGCTTGTCCTTCATGGGAGCCATGAACTTGGCAACGCCGCCCACCAGCTCGCCGTTCTCGTCCATGCGGAACCAGTAGGGCTTGGTGCCGGCCTGCACCTCCGTCTCGGTGCAGACATTGTCGATGGCCTTGCGGGTCAGGGTGCAGTCGGACACCACGATGGCCTTGACCACCTTGCCGTCCAGCTGATCGAAGCCGCAGCCCACCATCAGCTCGCTTGCGTCCTGGCACACCAGATCGATACGCAGGTCGGGCTTGTCGGAGCCGTACTTGTCCATGGCCTCGTTGAAGGGGATACGGACGAAGGGGGCAGAGGAGGCACGGTCATAGGTGCCGTACTTGGCAAAGATGGGGGGCAGCACTTCCTCCAGAACGGCGAACACGTCGTCCTGCGTGGCGAAGGCCAGCTCCATATCCAGCTGATAGAACTCGCCGGGGCTGCGGTCGCCACGGGCATCCTCATCACGGAAGCAGGGGGCGATCTGGAAATAACGGTCAAAGCCGGAGGTCATCAGCAGCTGCTTGAACTGTTGGGGAGCCTGAGGCAGAGCGTAGAACTTACCGGGATGCTTACGGGCAGGCACCAGATAGTCGCGGGCGCCCTCGGGGGAAGAGGCGGTCAGAATGGGGGTGGTGATCTCCAAAAAGCCCTGCTCGGTCATGGCCTGACGGAGGGCTGCCACCACCTGACAACGCAGGATAATGTTGTTCTTTACGGCGGGGTTACGCAGGTCGAGATAACGGTACTTCAGACGGGCCGTCTCGTCGGCCTCGCGGCTGCGGTTGATCTCAAAGGGCAGAGCGTTATGACGGCAGCGGCCCAGCACCTCGATCTTGGCGGGGACCACCTCAATATCGCCGGTGGCCTGCTTGGCGTTCTTGCTGGCGCGCTCACGAACCACGCCCTCCACGGAGATGGTGGACTCCTTGTTGATCTCGGCGATGATGTTCATCATCTCCTCGTTCTCCACCACCACCTGAGTGGTGCCGTAGAAGTCGCGGAGCACCACGAAGGCAAAGTTATTGCCCACGGTACGGACGTTCTCCATCCAGCCAACGATCTTCACCTGCTGACCCACGTGCTCAAGACGCAGCTCGTTACAAGTATGTGTACGCATTTGACGCATAGGTTTTTCCTCCTATTTTGATTACATTTCGTATTATTTAAAAGAGATATTACTCCGAGTTTACTTTTCAATGATGACTGCGCCGCGATTGCGCTCCTCAATGCCGGCCTTGATGAAGGCGATGGCATCGGCAACGGGCAACGTCTGCTGCTCACCGCTGGTCATATCCTTCACGGACACAGCGCCGGCCTTAGCTTCATCCTCGCCAAGGAACAGCACGTAGGGCACGCCGATCTTGTCGGCATAGTTCATCTTGGCCTTGAACTTCTTGCCCTCGGTGTAGAGCTGGGTGCGGACATCGGCCTCACGCAGGGCGGTGGCGGCGGCGATGGCGGGGGAGAGATCCTCCGTCATGGGCAGCACCAGCACATCGGCAGGTGCGGTGGGCAGATCGGGGTTCAGCAGGCCCTGTTCACCCAGCACATAGAACAGGCGGGTCAGGCCGATGGAGATGCCCACGCCGGGCAGCTGACGGTCGGTATAATACTCGGCCAGATTGTCGTAGCGGCCGCCGGAGCAGACAGAGCCGATCTCGGGGTGGTCAAGAAGGGTGGTCTCATACACGG
>JAZQMH010000042.1:0-5676 GCA_045543255.1 Vescimonas sp. | reverse complement strand
ATGGCTACGATCCGACTTCAACACCTATCATCTCCATCTCCGCCCCGGTGACGATGTGGTACGTGAAATGGGTGGTCTCCATAAGTTCATGAACTGGGATGGGCCGATCCTCACCGATAGCGGCGGATTTCAGGTGTTTTCCCTGTCCGGCCTTCGTAAGATCAATGAAGAGGGCGTGACTTTTGCCTCTCATCTCGATGGTCACCGTATTTTTATGGGGCCTGAGGAGAGTATGAAGATCCAGTCCAATTTGGGCAGCGATATTGCCATGGCCTTCGACGAGTGCGTGGAGAATCCCGCTACTTATCAGTATGCCAAGGCTTCCTGTGAGCGCACCCTGCGGTGGTTGGAGCGGTGCAAGAAGGAGCATGACCGCCTTAACGCCCTGCCCGACACAGTGAATCCCCAGCAGATGCTCTTTGGTATCAATCAGGGCGCGACTTTCCCCGATCTCCGCGTGTGGCACATGAAGGAGACGGCGAAAATCGAGTGTGACGGCTATGCTATCGGCGGCTTAGCGGTTGGCGAGCCTACCGAGGTGATGTACGAGATCATCGATGCGGTCGAGCCTCACATGCCTGAGGATAAGCCTCGCTACCTCATGGGTGTGGGTACGCCCAGCAATATTATTGAGGGTGTGGCCCGCGGCATAGATTTCTTTGATTGCGTTATGCCTGCACGCAACGCCCGTCATGGTAAGCTCTTCACATGGAAGGGAACCATGAACATCAAGAACGCCAAGTATAAGCTGGATGACCAGCCCATTGATCCCGAGTGCGATTGCTCTGTGTGCCGCCGCTTCAGCCGCAGTTATGTGCGACATCTTTTTACGGCACAGGAGATGCTGGGTATGCGCTTGGCAGTGATGCATAACCTCTATTTCTACAACAAGCTGACCGAGCGTATCCGCGAGGCGCTGGATAAGGGCGAGTTTGCCGCTTTCCGCGCACAGTATAGCGAGCTGTTGTCGGAGAAAGTATAAAATAATTGGAAATAGGCTTGCCAAAGACGAAAGAGTTCTGTATAATAAATTGGTAATTTTGAAAAAGGAGTATCAATCCCATGTTTGATCTGTTTACTGTTGCTCACGCCGCTGAGGGCGCAGCTCCCGCAGGTGGTGGCGCTTCCTCCATTCTGATGATCGTTGTCATGATCGCCATCTTCTACTTCCTGCTGATCCGTCCCGAGAACAAGCGCAAGAAGCAGGCTGAGGCTATGCGTGGCGCTCTGAAGAAGGGCGACTGGCTGACCACCATCGGTGGTGTCTATGGTCGTGTTGTGGCTATCACCGATCGCACCGTGGTCATCGAGACCAGCGAGGATCGCGTTCGCGTGGAGTTCATCAAGTCCGCTATCGGTCAGGTAGGCACTCTGGACGAGCAGGCCGCTGCCGCTCAGCGTGGCCGCAAGGCTGCTCCCGCTAAGGAAGAGCCCGCTCAGGTCGAGGCTCCCGCCGAGGAAGAGACCAAGGTCGAAGAGTAATCTCGAAATACATGAAATGACCGCCCTAAGCTAGGGCGGTCATTTTTTATGCCTCTACGCCATATGGTTTGAGTAAGTAAGAATGGGGGAGGCACGAGAAATGAGTGTTGGGATTCTTTTCGGAAAACGGACATGGATCGGAGTCGGTGCAGCTGTAAGCACGCTCTTGCTAATGGTGCTGTTAGGGTCATTGCTGATCGTGAGAGGAATTCTTCCGATGGAAGCGGTTTCACCGTGGTTGTGGTTGAGCTATGGTTTGGCAGCTTTTGTAGGCGGATGTCTTGCCGCAGCGGGGCAGGGGAGAAAGTTGTGCGCTTTTGTGCCGGGGACGATGGTGTATGTCCTTGCATGGCTGTTGGCGCTATGCAGTGAGTGCAGGATTGACTTCGCGTCTAACGGCCTTGGTATCACTGTGGCGGTTGGCATCGGGATGCTGGCGGCTTTCATAGGTTGCAGAGGGAAGAAGAAAAGAAGGTACAACAGAAGCGTAAAGAGACCTGCGGCGAAAGCATTACGTCGGTAACATAAAATGTCAAGTAGTAAAAATCACGAAAAACGAAAATAAGAACTAATTTTCTGACAAATTCGACGAACTGCCTTTTTGAATTCGGAGAGAAGTGTAAAATTCAAGATATTGTGGAGCATTTTTCATCACTCACCACATATCGGCACTTTTGGTAGAGAAGAGGAGTCTCCGCAATAAGTGGTCAACAAGGTAGACATAATGTTGTTAACATAACAATTTGACATAATTTACAAAATTATTTTTTTGCTGAAAAAAACCTTGCTTTGGCAGGCATTATCACCTATGATTATGTTTGGAATGTTACCGATGAGGGTTTCTTTGCGTCTATTTTCCTGGCTTGTCTCATATATATTGGCTGAGATGAGGTGAGCGCGTGGGTGAGAGAGTGAAGACAAGTGGATACCGTGGCCGGTTCTCCGATTTTCAGGGCATACGGATGACGATACTATGCGTTTTCTTTGCTTTGGGAGCTGTACTGGGACATGTTCTTGCACATGTTTCCGTTTGCGATCGTGAATTAACATCACAGCTGCATAGCTATGTGTTACTGGAAGGATTCGGTATCACGCCGGCAAACTTGTTGTCTGTATCGAAACTTTATCTTTCCTATCCGCTGGCCGTGGTGATTCTCGGCTATTGTAGTTTCGGGGCGGCAGTAATTCCTTTTGTGCTGGCTGCACAGGGGTTCACGTTTTCCTTTTCTTCCGCCGCACTTGCGATTGCTTTTGGAAGGAAGGGTGTTGTTCTTGCTCTGACGGCTTTTGGACTGCGAAGTATCCTCTTAGTGGTCTGCACGCTGCTGTTAGGGATGTTTGTTCTGAACGCAAAAACGGGAACAACTGAAGCAAAATTTACATTCCGAGGAAATGTTGTTGCGCTGTGCCTGTTACTTTTGGCATTGGGCATAGTTTTGGAACTTACTGTTGTGCCGAAGCTGTTTGCCTTGGCTTTGGCAACACTAAAATGATCTACATTACGATTTAAAGGAGGTGAGCGTTCCTATGGCAGATTACATTGCGGCATACCATACATATTTGGTTGAGGAAAAGCATGCGCAGGCCAATACGCTCAGCTCCTACATGCGGGATATTAACCAGTACAACAGCTGGCTTCTTGAACGCGGCGGTGATTTGCGAAAAGTGAAAAAGGAAAGTATCGCAGAATACTTTGAATACTTAAGCAGTAAAGGGAAATCCCCTGCCACCATTACCCGCTCTACCGCGTCCATTAAGTCCTTCTATAACTTCATGGTTTCTTCCGGTGCTATGAAGACCAACCCTGCCAAAACCCTTACCGGTGTAAAAGTGGAGCGCAAGTATCCCGAGATCCTCACCAGTAAGGAAGTGGAGCTGTTTCTGGAGCAGCCCAAGTGCGTGGATGAAAAAGGCTTCCGTGACCATGCTATGCTGGAGCTGCTTTACGCTACCGGTATTCGTGTATCTGAGCTGATCGGGCTCAATGTGGACGATGTCAACTTGACGGTTGGCTTCATCCGCTGCGTAGCAAGAGAGAAGGAACGCATTATTCCGCTGTACGCCGCCGCTGTGAAAGCGCTGCAGGATTATATCAAGGACATCCGTCCCCGTATCATTGCCAATGATGACGAGCCTGCGCTGTTTGTAAACATGAACGGTGAGCGCATGAGCCGTCAGGGTTTCTGGAAGATCATCAAATACTATCAGGAGAAGGCAGAGATCACCAAGGAAGTTACGCCACATACGCTGCGCCACAGCTTTGCGGTGCATCTGTTGGAAAATGGTGCAGATCTCCGCTCCATTCAGGAGATGCTGGGTCATGCCGATATTTCCTCCACCCAGATCTATACCCATGTGGTACAGAAACAGTTAAAAGATGTATATAACAAGGCTCACCCCAGAGCATAAGGGGTGAGCTTTTTTCTTGTTGTCGGAGCTTTCGCTATCGTAATTTCACCTTGCTATCAGCTTTCGGTTGCGGTATAATAAATTGATTAGAGATTTCGACTTAAGGAGGCGATGGCGGCATGAGAATATTGGGCATTGACCCCGGCGTTGCCATCGTCGGTTTCGGTGTGGTGGACAGCGAAGGCGGCACACAGCGCATGGTGCAGTATGGCGCCATCAATACCCCTGCCAACACGCCGCTGGCGGCCCGTTTGGTGCAGATCGAGCAGGACTTGATGGAACTTTTAGATCAGTTCAAGCCCGACGAGGTAGCCATTGAAGAGCTGTTTTTCAGTAAGAATATCACTACAGGTATCGCGGTTGCTCATGCCCGCGGCGTGATTTTGGCTACTGTTGAGAAAGCGGGGATTCCCCTGTACGAATACACCCCCATGCAGGTCAAGCAGGCCGTAGTTGGCTACGGACTTGCAGAGAAAAATCAAGTGATGGATATGACCAAGCGGTTGCTGAAGCTGCGCTCCGTGCCTAAGCCCGACGATGCCGCTGACGCTTTGGCCATTGCCATCTGCCATGCCCGCAGCGCCACCAGCTTACTGCGGCGCGTTGCACCCCAAGGAAAGGAGACGGTATAATGTTTTACTATTTGAGCGGCACGGTTGCCGAAACGGAAGCCAATTTGGCGGTCATCGACTGTGGCGGCGTGGGCTACGCCTGTGCTACCACCAACTATACCCTCTCCCAGCTAAAGAAGGGGGCACAGGCAAAACTCTATACCTACCTCAACGTCCGTGAGGACGCCATGGAGCTGTTTGGTTTCTATAGCCGCAGCGAACTGCGTTGCTTTAAGCTGCTCATTGGCGTGTCCGGTGTTGGCCCGAAGGCAGCACTGGCGATCCTTTCTTCCAACACGCCGGAGAATCTTACTATGGCGATTGTGACAGAGAACGAAAAGGCACTGACAGCCGTACCCGGTATCGGTAAAAAAATCGCACAGCGTGTGATTTTGGAGCTGAAAGATAAGTTGGCAAAGGCGGAGGATGAACTGTCCTTCAGCGGCGTCAGCGGCGCGGCAATGCCCGCTGCGGTGCAAGGTGATAAGGCCAAGGAGGCCGCCGCTGCACTGAGCGTTCTCGGCTATGGTCCTGCGGAGATCAACATGGCACTTAAAGGCGTGGATATGGCCTCTCTGCCCTTGGAAGAGATCATAAGACAGGCGCTGAAGCATATGGTGAAGTAAGGAGGGAACTCGCTTGAGCATTGATTACGGCACAGATATCTACGAAGAGCCTATCGTAGCAAAGACCTTTTTGCAGGAGGATGCGCAGGAGCGCTCTCTTCGTCCTCATACCCTGAAAGAATATATCGGCCAGTCTAAGGCCAAGGATAACCTCTCCGTCTTTATTGAGGCGGCAAAGCGCCGTACGGAGTCCCTTGACCATGTGCTGCTCCACGGCCCTCCCGGCCTTGGTAAAACTACGCTGGCGGGCATTATTGCCGCGGAGATGGGGGTCAATATCCGCATTACCTCTGGCCCTGCTATTGAAAAGCCCGGCGATCTGGCGGCACTGCTGACCAATCTCAATGAAAATGACATCCTCTTTGTGGATGAAATTCATCGTCTCAACCGCGCAGTGGAGGAGATCTTGTATCCCGCCATGGAGGACTATGCCATTGACATCATCATCGGCAAAGGCCCTTCTGCCAACTCCATTCGCCTTGATTTGCCCCATTTTACGCTGATCGGCGCAACGACGCGAGCCGGTTCTCTGTCTGCCCCCCTCCGTG
>JAZQMH010000041.1:0-7875 GCA_045543255.1 Vescimonas sp. | reverse complement strand
CGACTTGATGAAGGTGCTGGGCTGCGGCGTGGAGGTGTCGGGCAAGGCGGTGAAGGACTTGAACCAGTTTGACCTCAACAATCTCCGCTGGAACAAGGTCATTATCTGCACCGACGGTGACGTGGACGGCTTCCAGATCCGCACGCTGATTTTGACCATGCTCTATCGCCTCTGTCCCACCCTGATCCAAGAGGGCTACGTCTACATCGCCGAAACGCCTCTTTTCGAGATCACCTGCAAGGAAAAGACCTACTTTGCCTACTCCGAGAGGGAGAAGGCGGAGATCGTCAAGTCTTTGGAGGGGAAGAAGATCAACATTCAGCGCTCCAAGGGTCTTGGTGAGAACGATCCCGAGATGATGTGGCTCACCACCATGAATCCCGCCACCCGCCGCCTCATTAAGGTGCTGCCCGACGATGCCGAGGAGACGGCGCGGGTATTTGACCTGCTGCTGGGCGACGACTTGGCAGGCAGAAAGACCTACATTGCCGAGAACGGCTATAAGTACATGGATATGATCGATGTATCTTGATTTTATATAGAAACCGCAAGAGCGGTTTCTATATACATCATTGCACTCGCTCCGCGCAGCGTTTTTCGCAGGCGAAAAAGCCACACTACGCTCCGTGAGAAGTATTTTTCGCCACGCACATGCCGCGGCGAAAAATGATTGAATTCGTTCGCAGCTTGTCGCTGCGAAATCTGCGATGCACACAGTATGCTTTTACGATAAACAGTCGAAGAGAGGAACATCTCTATGGCAAGAAAGAAGAAAACAGAAGAACCTGTCGTTCACCGTGGGGCGGATACCGCCAATGTGGAGGGCCTCAGCGGCGCTGTCATTGACCGCAGCATCACCGCCACGCTGGACGAGAACTATATGCCCTACGCTATGTCCGTCATCGTCTCCCGCGCCATCCCCGAGATCGACGGCTTCAAGCCTGCCCACCGCAAGCTCCTGTATACCATGTATACCATGGGTCTGTTGAAGGGCAGCCGCACCAAGAGCGCCAACATCGTGGGCCAGACCATGCGCCTCAACCCCCACGGTGACGCGGCGATTTACGAGACCATGGTGCGCCTTTCCAAGGGAAACGAGGCGCTGCTGCACCCCTTTGTGGACTCTAAGGGCAACTTCGGCAAGGTCTATTCCCGCGATATGGCCTACGCCGCCAGCCGCTATACCGAGGCAAAGCTCTCTCCCATCTGCGCCGAGCTGTTCCGCGATCTCGACAGCGACGCCGTGGACTTTGTGGACAACTATGACGCCACCACCACCGAGCCCACGCTGCTGCCCACCACCTTCCCCAACGTGCTGGTGAGCGCCAATCAGGGTATCGCCGTGGGTATGGCCTCCCAAATCTGCGGCTTTAACTTGGGTGAGGTGTGCGACACCACCATCGCCTATTTGAAGAACCCCAAGCACGACATTGCCTCCACGCTCTTAGCCCCCGATTTTTCCACAGGCGGTCAGCTGCTGCGGGATGACGATGCCCTGCGGGAGATTTACGCCACAGGTCGCGGCGGCTTGAAGATCCGCAGCCGCTACCGCTATGTGAAGAGCGAAAATCTTATTGAGATCTACGAGATTCCCTATTCCACCTCCATTGAGGTCATCCTCGACAAGGTGGCGGAGCTGGTGAAGGCGGGGAAGATCAAGGAGATCTCCGACATGCGCGACGAGACGGATCTCTCGGGTCTTAAGCTGACCATCGACCTAAAGCGTGGTGTTGATCCCGATAAGCTGATGGCGAAGCTCTTTAAGCTGACGCCTTTGCAGGACACCGTCAGCTGCAACTTCAACATTCTTGTGGCAGGGCAGCCTCGCGTCATGGGCGTGGGGGAGATCTTGGAGGAGTGGACAGCATGGCGTACCGAGTGCGTCAAGCGCCGCGTGTTCTACATCCTCAACAAGAAGCGGGAAAAGCTCCACCTGCTGCAGGGCTTGAAGCGCATTCTGCTGGACATCGACAAGGCCATCGCCATCATCCGTCAGACGGAGGAAGAGGCGGAGGTCATCCCCAACTTGATGATCGGCTTTGGCATCGACAAGGTGCAGGCCGAGTTCGTGGCAGAGCTGAAGCTGCGTAATATTAATAAGGAGTATATCTTGAAGCGTGTGGCGGAGACCGCCGCGCTGCAGGATGAAATTATGGACTTGGAGGACACCCTCTCCAATCCCCGCCGCATTAAGTCCATCATCATTGAGGAGCTGACGGAGGTGCGGAAGAAGTACGCCGTAGAGCGCCGCACCGAGATCATTTACGCCCACGAGGCCGAGGAGATCGAGGTAGAGGAGGAAGTGGAGGACTATCCCGTCCATCTCTTCCTCTCCCGCGAGGGCTACTTCAAGAAAATTACGCCCCAGTCCCTCCGTATGTCGGGCGAGCAGAAGTTCAAGGAGGGGGACGGCCTGCGGCAGACCTTCGAGAGCCGCAACGCCGAGGAATTGCTGTTCTTCACCGACCGCGCCCAGGTCTATAAGATCCGCGCCAGCGAGTTCGGCGAGTCCAAGGCCTCCCTCTTGGGCGATTATCTCCCTGCAAAGCTGGGGATGGACGAGGGGGAGAATGTGATCTATCTCGCCTTGGCGGGGGATTACAGCGGTCACATGATGTTCTTCTTTGAAAACGGCAAGGCCGCCAAAGTGCCCCTCAATGCCTACGCCACCACCTCTAACCGCCGCCGCTTGACGGGCGCTTACAGCGATAAGGCGGCGCTGGTGGGTATCTTGCAGCTCCGTGAGGAGCGGGAGCTGGCCCTGTACAGCACCGAGGGTCGATGCTTGTTGATGCACAGTGCTTCCCTCACCCCCAAGACCACCCGCGCCACACAGGGCGTGGCGGTCATGACCTTGAAGCCCAAGTACCGCCTCGAGCGCGTTCTTCCCGTGGAGGACAGCGGCATCGTCAACATGAGCCGCTATCGCACCCGCAATCTCCCCGCCGCAGGCGCTCTTTTGAAGGCCGAGGACAGCGAGGAGAAGCAGGATTCCCTCTTTTAATGAAGAAAGGAGCAGCCCTATGAAACGAGCCGTAATCTTGCTGTTGGTCTTGCTCATGTGCCTTGGCGCCACGGGCTGTTCCATGCTGGAGCGGAGCTATACCAGTGTCCAGCCCCACAGCTCCTCGTATTACGAGAGCGAGGACAAGTCCGTTCTCCGCGCCGAGACCTATCAGGACTTGGTCAACGACCTGCTGGTGCTGGTGGGTGAACGGGCGGAGGAGGGCACCATTTGGCTCTACGCCGCCGAGGAGCTGGGAGATGTGCAGCAGGCCATCGACGCGGCCTGTCAAGAGGTGCAGAGTGAGACCCCCATGGGCTCTTACGCCGTGGAGTACATGACCTACACCATCTCCGACACCAACCGCAACTATGTGGATGTAAAGCTGACCATCAGCTATCGCCGCAGTGCTGAGCAGATGGGGCGGCTGGTGAATGTGACGGGCGTGACGGCGCTGCGGGATTTGCTCACCGCCGCCGCCGAGAACGGGGCCAGCGAAATGGCGGTGCAGCTGGCGAATTTTTACAGTGATGCCGCCGCCATCTACGCCATTGTGGACGAGGTAGCCGCCGCGCAGGAAGGGGGTGCCTCGTGGCAGGTGGCCTTCTATCCCGATGAAGCCCGTGCAGGCATCGTGGAAATCGTCATGGGAGAATAAAATTTTCTAAAATGCAGGGTTGACAAACGCAGAAATATGCGATATAATCAATCTTGCGTTTGCGGGCGTAGCTCATCTGGTAGAGCGCGACCTTGCCAAGGTCGAGGTAGCGAGTTCGAGCCTCGTCGCCCGCTCCAAAAGAAACACCACCCAACAGGGTGGTGTTTCTTTTGTTTTTC
Source organism: Vescimonas sp. (assembly GCA_045543255.1). Lineage (GTDB taxonomy): Bacteria > Bacillota > Clostridia > Oscillospirales > Oscillospiraceae > Vescimonas. The sequence continues at coordinate 4,034 of JAZQMH010000041.1, read as the reverse complement.
TGGTCATCTTTCTTTTGCTATGATATACTAGCAACAGGAGGTGAGGAGATGTTCAAAGACCTACTTTTTCGCCCTATGAATGACGAGGAAATCCGCTCTTGGTATACAACGGATTTTTCCGAGGCTTTTGCAGAAAATGAGAGAAAGCCTTTAGCAGATATTTTTTCTCTTATCAAAGACGGTCGCTATGAGCTTTGGGGTCTTTTTGATGATGCCTTCATGCTGGGCTATGCCGCGCTATGGAAGCATACGGACATCCCCCTTGTCCTGCTGGACTATTTGGGCGTTACCGCCGCGAAACGCAACAGCGGTCTCGGCGGCGAAATCCTGCGCCGTCTGACAGCATTAAAGATTCCTCTCGTTACCGAATCAGAGTTGCCTGTAGAAGGCGACAGCGCAGAGGAAAACCAACTTCGCCTGCGGCGCATTGCCTTTTATGAACGCAACGGCTTTTCTCCTGCCTATGAAATGGCTACCTGCGGCATGCGGTGGCAGGCGCTAACGGTCAATATCGCCACTTTCCCTATGACGGATATTATGCGTTGGCACCGTGCCCTCTACGGGCCAGAACGCACCGATGTGCGTGTTCCCCTCGGGCGTGATGAAATTCCCGAGATGCCCTATTGGATGAAATAAAAACACCACCCGAGAGGGTGGTGTTTTGCTTTTAAAACCGATATCGTACCAGTAAGCCCCAAAGGACAGCGATGATGCCTGCGATGCGGGCGTAGGTTTTCGCCCTTTTGGGGTCGCCGTGGACATTCTCCGGCGGGACGGGGTTGATAACGAAGAGGAGACCGTAGAGAATCCAGCCCACATTATGAAGCCAGCCCATGTGCAGTAGGTGGGACAGCACAAGGCACAGGAGGAACACCGCTGCGCCCAGCCAAATTTGCGCCTTAAAGGTCAGCTTTTTCATAAAAACGCCTCCTTTTCTCCTTCTTTGTGGGAAAAGAATACCATAAACAGCGGCAGCAAGTCAAGGGCGGCGCTCTTGCGTTTCCTGTGGCGGTGGTGTATAATGCAGGGTAAGACTACATTTCACCGCGGGGAGGAAACAACCATGAAGTTTTTGGAGTATTTGAATGACCATATCGTCTGCCTCGATGGCGGCTGCGGCACCTATTTGCAGCAGCGGGGACTTCAGCCCGGCGAGTCGCCGGAGCCTTGGAACGTGTCCCACGGCGAGGTCATCACGGGGATGCACAAGGCCTATTATGACGCAGGCAGCAACGTGGTGTTTACCAACACCTTCGGCGCCAACGGCTTGAAGTACGGCGATGAGGAGCTGGAGGCCATCGTTACCGCCGCCGTTGCCAACGCCAAGGCTGCCCGCGACCAGAGCAAGACTCCGCAGGAGAAGTTCGTGGCCTTGGACATCGGCCCCTTGGGCAAGCTCTTGAAGCCCTACGGCGACCTCGACTTTGAAGATGCTGTGGCAGCTTTTGCCAAGACTGTCCGCTTCGGCGCTGCCGCCGGGGTAGATTTGGTGGTGGTGGAGACCATGGCCGATAGTTACGAGACTAAGGCTGCCGTCTTGGCAGTGAAGGAAAACTGCGATCTGCCCGTACTGGTGACCAACGCCTACGGTCAGAGCGGCAATTTGATGACGGGCGCCACCCCCGAGGCCATGGTGGCCATGCTGGAGGGCTTGGGCGTTGACCTTTTGGGCGCCAACTGCTCTCTCGGCCCCAAGCAGCTCCGCAGCGTGGTGGAGCGGCTGCTGGCGGTTGCCTCCGTGCCTGTTGTTCTCAAGCCCAACGCAGGCTTGCCCCGTTTGGAGGATGGCAAGACCGTGTTTGATGTGACGGTGGAGGAGTTTGTAGACGAGGTGGTGGACATGGTGAACGGTGGCGTCCGCGCTGTGGGCGGCTGCTGCGGCACCAACCCCGATTACCTCGCCCAACTCAGCGAGAAGGTGCAGGGCATCGTGCCCCAGCAGGTGAGCGATAAGGCGCGCACCGTCATTTCCTCTTATAACCACGCCGTGTGCTTCGGCGAGGACGAGGCCACCATCGGCAGCTGCACCGAGGACGGGGAGAGCATCCGCGATTCCTTGGTGGACGGCGATGTGGAAGATATCGTGGATGCCGCCCTCGATCTGCAGGACGAGGTGGAGATCATGCACCTCAATGTGGATCTGCCCGAGGTGGATGTTGCCGCCGTGCTGAAAGAGGCCGTGTGCGAGGTGCAGGCCGTGTCGGGTCAGCCCCTGCAGCTGGAGACCGCCCATGCCGCCGCCTTGGAGGCAGCGTTGCGCCGCTATAACGGCAAGGCCATGGTGAAGTGCGCTGCTGAGGATGTGGAGAAGCTGCTGCCCATCGCAGCGAAGTACGGCGCGGTGGTGGCTGTCCCTGCCGCAGCCGAGGAGGCCGTTCTCGCCGCAGCCGAGAAGGCGGGCATGCAGAAGAAAGACGTTCTCTTTTCCTGAGAAGTTCCACACCGTGAAAAAGGAGGCGAACACCGTATGAACGTGACTTATCATCGTGCCTGTGATTTGGGGCAGAATTTGCTGCCGCTATTTTTGGAATACGCTGCCCTGTTGGGGGAGCGGGGCGGCGAGCCTATGCGCCAGTGCCTCGCTGTGCAGAACTATGACGAGGAGATCCAGCACTTGGAGGAGAAGTACGGTGAGCCCCGAGGCCGTCTCTTCTTAGTCCGCTGTGACGGCAAGGACGCAGGGTGTATCGCCATCCGCTATTTAGAAGAGGGCATCTGTGAGCTGAAGCGGGTGTACCTGCGCCCCGAATACCGCGGCAGCGGCGTGGGGCAGGACATGATGGAGAAGATCCTCGATGAGGCCCGCGCTGCGGGATACCACACCATGCGTCTCGACACCACTCCCTATTTGGACGAGGCCTACGGGCTCTATGTGAAGCTGGGGTTCTATGTGATCGACAAATACTATTTCACCAACCCGGTGGAAGAAGCGGTGTACATGGAGAAAAAACTGTAAAAAAAGAAAGGTCGGAAGCCTGCGCTTCCGACCTTTTCGATTATACCTTTTGATTATGCCTGATCCATGGACACGGTGCCCTTAATGACGGCGCCGCGGGACATGGAGATGGTGCCGGCCACAATGTTGCCGTACACGCGGGCGGTGCTCTCCAGAGAAAGACTGTTCTTCACCACGATGTCGCCGGTGATGGTGCCGGAGCAGTGGAACTCATCACCCGTAACGTTGCCGGAAATGGCGGAGTTCTCGCTGACGGTGATGCTGCCGGAGACGTTGCAGTCGCCGCTCAGGTGGCAGGAGACCACATTGAGGCTGGAGGCCACGATGTTGCAGGTAGCGTCGGCGCGGAGGGTTACGTTGCCGTCGGCCTCGATCTCACCGGAGAAGCTGCCGGCGATCTCCACGTCGCCCTTGCTCTTGAGCTTGCCTTCCAAAGCAGTGCCGGGAGCCAAGAAAGTGGCGGGAATGAGAGAATAGGGGGCAGCGTGGGCTGCGTTGGGGGCGGCGACCTCAGCAGACTGGGCAGCGGTGCTCAGACCCTGCTCGACCACGGGATCTTCGCTCTGGGGAACATCCTCAGTGACGACCTGTACGCCGCCAACACCGAACATATCAAAAACGGCCTTGTTGAGGTTTTCTTTCTTATTTACTTGCTTGCTCATTGTGATTTCCTCCCGGCAATGAAGTTGAAAAATAGTTTTACACAGTGGGGGTCAGTTGGAATAGGCGAACAAAACGGGCTTGATCTCGGGGGTCAGCGCCGACAGAGAGAAGGCGCGCTCCTGCAGCAGGGCGATGATCCCGGGCAGGGCCTCTACGGTGGTGGTGTGGGTACCGTCGTCGTGGAGCAGGACGATGGCGCGGTCAAGTCCGGTCAAAGCGTCCTCCACATGGAGCACCAGCTCCTCAGCGGAGAGGCGGGTGCTGCCTGCGCCGCCGTCGGCGGAGAGGTTCCAGTCGTAGGGGACGAAGCCGCGGCGCACCATCTCTGCCAGCAGTTCGTGGTAGATGCCGGCGTCATAGCTGTTGATACTGCCGCCTGCGAAGCGGAACACCGAGGGCTGCACACCGGTGGTCT
>JAZQMH010000040.1:0-14477 GCA_045543255.1 Vescimonas sp. | reverse complement strand
CGTGTTACAATGGGGGTGATAATTCTTTATGGAGGTGCTCATTATGGCATACGCTATCAATTCCGCTTGTGTCAGCTGCGGCGCTTGCGCCGATGCTTGCCCCGTTGGTGCTATCTCTCAGGGTGATTCCCAGTATGTGATCGACGCCGGTGCTTGCCTGGATTGCGGTTCCTGCGCAGATACCTGCCCCAACGGCGCTATCAACCCCGCTGAGTAATCTACTTAGAAAAAAGACGCCGGACTTATGTCCGGCTTCTTTTTTTATCAAGGAGTTATCTATGGAACGCTGCGAACAGCTGTGGAATAACGGCCCCCGCTACCTGTGGGACGAACACTGCTTCCCGCCCTCTACCGATTCCTTCCTCCTCGCCGCCTATCCCCCCTTAAAACGGGGCGCAAAGGTCTGTGATTTAGGAGCAGGAGCGGGACTGTTGGGCGTACTGCTTTTGAGCCGTGAGCCCTCTTTATCGGTGGTGGGTATCGAAAAAGAGGCACACGCCTGCGCCATGATGCAGCGCAACACCGCAGAGAATCACCTCAATCTCACAGCGGTGCATGGGGATTTGCGGAACAAGGACACGCTTCCCCAACGGCAGAGTTTCGACCTCGTCATCACCAATCCCCCCTACTTTGCCGCCAACAGCGGCGCAGTAGCCGATGGCGCACGGGGCATTGAGCGCACCGAATCCACCGCAGCACTCACCGATATTTTGGATGCCGCCGATTATCTCCTCCGCTATGGGGGCGAGTTGGCTATGGTTTATAAAACTGAGCGCTTGGCAGAGCTGCTATACGAGGCCACTGCCCGTAAGCTGATCCCCAAGCGTCTCCGCCTTGTCCACGCCCACGGGAAGGCCGCCCCCTCCATGGCGCTGCTTCTGTGTAAAAAGGGCGGGCATCACGGCCTCATTGTGGAGCCGCCCCTGCTGATGAAAACGGCAGACGGCAGGGAGAGCGACTATGTGAAGGCGGCCTATTTCAGAGAAAAGGAAGGAACACTATGAGCGGAACACTCTATTTGGTGGCAACGCCCATCGGTAATTTGAGCGACTTCTCCCCCCGCGCCATTGAAACCCTCTCCACGGTGGATTTCATCGCCGCAGAGGATAAGCGGGTGTCGCTGAAGCTGTTGAACCACTTCGAGATCAAAAAGCCCATGGTGAGCTATCATCAGCATAACCGCGCCAGCGCAGGAGAAGAGATCGTCCAGCGCCTGTTGGGCGGCGAGAGCTGCGCCCTCGTCACCGATGCAGGCACGCCTGCCATCTCCGACCCCGGCGAGGATCTGGTGAAGCTCTGCGCCGAAAAGGGCGTACCCGTCATCTCCATCCCCGGCTGCTGCGCGGCGGTGAACGCCTTGGCGGTGTCGGGTCTGCCTACGGGCCGCTTTACCTTCGAGGGTTTCCTCGCCTCGGGCAAATCCGAGCGCCGCGAGCAGCTGAAGGAGCTGCGGGGCGAGGAGCGCACCATGATCTTCCACGAGGCGCCCCACCGTCTCCGCGCCACCCTTGCCGACATGGCAGAGGTGCTGGGGGATCGCCCCATCGCCCTGTGCCGCGAGATCACCAAGCTCCACGAAGAGACCCTGCGCATGACTTTGTGCGGTGCCGTGGAATACTACGAGACCACCGAGCCCCGCGGCGAATATGTCCTGGTGGTAGGTGGCCGCGAGAAAGCCCGGACAGAGATGACGCTGGAAGAGGGCGTGGCACTGGTGCTGCAGCGCCGCGAAGCAGGCGCAAAATTAAAAGATGCCGTCCGCTCCGTAGCCGACGACACCGGCCTGCCCCGCAACGCGCTGTACGAGGCAGCATTGAAACAATAAATCGAAAATAAACATAAGAAAGATCCCCGCCCTCTCCTTGGCGGGGATCTTTCTTACGCCTATACGCTTTTGATTTCCTTCAGACACTTCGGGCAGATGTTCTTTCCGCGAAAAACGACGATGTCCTTCGCGCTGTCACAGAAGATGCAGCAGGGGCGGTATTTCTTCAGCACGATGGCCGTGCCGTCCACATAGATCTCCAGTGCTTCTCTCTCCGCAATGTCCAAAGTACGACGCAGCTCTATGGGCAGCACAATGCGCCCCAGCTCGTCCACTTTCCTTACGATTCCGGTAGATTTCACAGATTTCTTTCTCCTCTGTCCCTCGTTTTGCGAAGTTTGGGATGTGTCCATTATGCCACTTTTTTCTTGTCTTGTCAACTGAACTACGACATTTTGCTCTATTTTTCACGAAATAGTGCCTTGGCCTTTGTGCATATATTGCAAAGAGGTGATAAAAAATGAGCATGACTTTCGTCGTAACGGGACTCTTTCTCTTCTCTTTCCTCTTCGGTTTCGGGCGCGGAACGATGGCGGAAGTTTCTGCCGCCGCCATGGAAGGCGCATCGTCTGCCGTGGAGCTTTGTCTTTCTATGGCGGGCACACTCTGTCTGTGGAACGGCGTGATGACGGTGCTGGAGCGCAGTTCGCTGGGGTTTCACTTAGGTCGGGTCTTGCGCGTGATACTGCGCCGTTTGTTCCCCAAGGGTGGACAGGACAGGAAGACCCTCACGGCTCTCAGCGGCAATGTGTCGGCAAATCTCTTGGGATTGGGCAACGCCGCCACCCCTATGGGCATCCGCGCCGCCACAAGAATGGCAGCGGGCTGCGGTGGCGTTGCCAGCGACGAACTTTGCCGCCTTGTGGTGCTCAATACCGCCTCGGTGCAGCTGCTGCCCACCACCGTAGCCGCCCTCCGCAGCGCCGCAGGGTGCGAAACGCCGCTGGATATTCTCCCCGCCGTGTGGCTCTCCTCCCTTATTTCCGTGGCGGCGGGGCTGCTGGCAGCAAAATTTTTGGAGAGGTGGACGAGAGAATGATGGACTTTTCCTCCTTTGTGATCCCCCTGCTCCTCGCTTTTATCTCGGCGTGGGCGCTGCGGGAAAAGATCAACGTCTATGAAGCCTTCACCGACGGGGCGGCAGAGGGTCTGCGGGTACTGCTGCGGATCTTCCCCCACCTCTTGGTGCTGCTGACCGCCATCGCCATGTTCCGCGCCAGCGGCGGCTTGGATCTCCTCACCCAATGGCTGCGGCCTATCTTGGAGGCGGTGGGCATCCCCAGTGAAACGGCGGCGCTGGTGCTGCTGCGGCCCTTCAGCGGGAGCGGCGGTCTTGCCATCGGCAGCGAGCTCATCGCCACCTACGGCCCCGACAGCGCCATCGGGCGCACGGCGGCGGTGATGCTGGGCTGCACGGAGACCACCTTCTATACCATCGCCGTCTATTTCGGCGCGGCGGGCATCAAAAAACTACGCCACACCATCCCCGCTGCCTTGGTAGCAGACATTGCGGGCTTCCTCGCCGCCGCATGGTGCGTGAAGTGGCTATTTTGAGCAAAAAAAGACCCCCGAGGGGGTCTTTTTTATTATAGCACTTACTCCTTCACCACATCGGCGTCGGGAGCGTTCTTGCGGACGGACTCAATGCCGTTCATGCAGGAAGCCTTGGCCTTATAGCCCTCGGAGGCGGCAATGGGCTCACCGTTGCGAGCCTTCAGACGGAAGCGGAACTCGCCGGCCTTATCGGTATACACCTCGAACTTGGGGTTGGTGACGGCCTCCACCTCGGCCACGGTCTGATCCTCCACCTTAGCCTCCACGGCGTTCTTGCGGACGGACTCGATGCCCTTCATGCAGGCAGCCTCGGAAGAATACACCTCGGAAACAGCGATGACCTCACCGTTGCCGGCCTTCAGGTTGAACACGAAACCGGTCTTGGTCTCCTTGACAACAAACTTACCCATATTGCAATGCCTCCTGTTATTTTGTTTCTTTTGCGCTTTAATCAGCGCCTTTTTTTCATTTTACACGATGTTTTCGTCCCTGTAAAGGAAAATTTACAGCCAAGTGTGGTCAAATCCGTAGGGCAGCAGTTCGCGGAGGGCAAAGGTCTTGCTCTCCCCCGCTCCGTTGAGGCAGATGACCTCCATCTCGGGAGAAAACTCCATCATCACCTGACGGCAGGAGCCACAGGGGACGCAGAAATCCTTGGACTTGCCCGCAATGGCAATGCGGACGAAGTCACGGTGTCCCTCGCTGACGGCCTTGACGATGGCGGTGCGCTCGGCGCAGATGGTGCTGCCGTAGGCGGCGTTCTCCACGTTGCAGCCGGTGAACACTGTGCCGTCGCTGCACTCCAAGGCAGCGCCCACGGGGAAGTGGGAATAGGGCACATAGGCCATGTCCAGCATCTCCATGGCCTTTTGGCAAAGTTCCTGTTTTGTCATGGGGAAACTCCTTTCTTACGACAGCTCTGCGCTGCCGGTGTAGAGCTGATAATATCTGCCCTTCTCCTCCAGCAGTGCCTCATGGTCGCCGCGCTCGATGATCTCGCCCTTTTCCAGCACCAAGATGGCCTGGGCGTTGCGGACGGTGGAGAGTCGGTGGGCGATGACAAAGACGGTGCGATCCTCCATGAGGGAGTCCATGCCCTTTTCAATGAGTTTTTCCGTGCGGGTATCGATGGAGGAGGTGGCCTCATCGAGAATCAGCACCGGCGGGTCGGACACGGCGGCGCGGGCGATACTGAGGAGCTGCCGCTCGCCTTGGCTGAGGTCGCTGCCGCCGCCTGTGAGCATGGTGTCATAGCCCTTGGGCAGGTGGCGGATGAAGGTATCGGCGTTGGCAAGACGTGCCGCGGCACGGACTTCCTCGTCGGGGGCGGGGGGCTTGCCCTAACGGATATTGTCGGCGATGGTGCCGGTAAAGAGCTGGGTCTCCTGCAGCACCATACCGAGAGAGCGGCGGAGAGAATCCTTGGCAATGTCCTTGACATCAATGCCATCGTAGGTGATGGTGCCCTCCTGCACATCGTAGAAGCGGTTGATAAGATTGGTGATGGTGGTCTTGCCTGCGCCGGTGGAGCCAACGAAGGCGATCTTCTGTCCGGGCTTGGCAAAGAGGGAGATGTTGTGCAGCACCGTCTTCTCCCCATCGTAGGAGAAGGTCACATCGTGGAAGCGGACATCGCCCCGCAGCTCCACCAGTGTGCCATCGGGATTCTTCCATGCCCAGTGGCCTGTACGGCGCTGTGTCTCGGTGAGGGTGTCGCCGTCTTTCTCCACGCGGACAAGAACGGTCTTGCCCTCGTCCGTCTCGGGCGGGGCATCCATCATGTCGAAGATGCGCTCGGCACCGGCAGCGGCGGCGAGGATGACATTCACCTGCTGAGAGATGCCGTTGATGGGCTGGCTCACCTGCTTAACATACAGCAGATACGCACCCAGTGAGCCCACATCGAACACGCCGCGAATGGCGAGAAGACCGCCCACGCAGCAGGTAATGGCGTAGTCGATGCGGCTGAGGTTCGCCATAGCGGGCATCATAGCGCCGGCATAGGACTGGGCCATGGTGCCTGCCACGCGGTAGTCCTCGTTGAGCTTGCTGAAGGCCTCCATGGCCTTCTCCTCGTGGGAAAAGACCTTGATGACCTTCTGTCCCTCGATCATCTCCTCAATATAGCCGTTGAGAGCACCGAGAGTCTGCTGTTGGCGCTGGAAGTTGACGCGGCTCTTGCCGCCGATGGTCTTGACCACCAGCAGCATCAAGAAGAGGAACGCCACGGTGATGAGGGTCAGCAGCGGGTTCATCACCAGCATCATCACGAAGGTGGCAACAAAGGTCAGCACGTTGGAGAGAAGACTGGCAAAGCTGTTGCCGATCATCTCCGAAACGGTGTCCATATCGTTGGTAAAGCGGCTCATCATGTCGCCGGAGAGGTGGGTGTCAAAATAGGATACAGGCAGCTCCTGCATCTTATTGAACAGCTCCTCACGGATGGTGGCCACCGCCCGCTGAGCCACATAGACCATCAAGCGGGAGTAGACATAGCTGCAAAGGGCGGAGATGATGAAAACACCACCCTGCAAAAAGAGCATTTTCAAAAGGCCGGGAAAATCGCCGGGGATAATATAGTCATTCAAAATGGGCTTGAGAAGATAGCCTACTGCCACCGAGGCGATGGAGGACAGCAGCAGACAAAATGCCACCAAAATCAGCAGCAGCTTATACTTGCCCAGATACCCCAGCAGGCGCAAGAAGGTCTTTTTCGTGTTGCGGGGACGCTGGAAGCCGTGCTTATTGGGCCCACCGCCACGGGGAGGTGTGTTGGACTTAGCCATTGTCTTCCACCCCCTCCTGCTGAGATTCATAGACCTCGCGGTAGATGTCGCAGGTCTCCATCAGTTCTTCATGCTTGCCCTGTCCCACGATGGCGCCGTCATCCAGCACCAGAATAAGGTCGGCATCCATCACGGAGATGATGCGCTGGGCAATGATGATCTTCGTGCTGTCGGGCAGCGTGGTACGCAGACCCTCGCGGATGGCGGCATCGGTGGCCGTATCCACGGCGGAGGTGCTGTCATCGAGGATCAGTACCTTGGGCTTGCGAAGCAGGGCGCGGGCAATGCACAAGCGCTGCTTCTGACCGCCCGACACGTTGGTGCCGCCCTGCTCGATGTGGGTATCGTACCCCTCGGGCATGGCCTCGATAAAGTCGGCGGCGCAGGCGATCTTCGCCGCCTCACGGAGTTCTTCATCGGTGGCCGTATCGCTGCCCCAACGGAGATTCTCCGCCACTGTGCCCGAGAAGAGGGTGTTCTTCTGCAACACCATGGCGCAGCCCTCACGGAGCTGCTCCAAAGAGTATTCCCGCACATCGTGACCGCCCACCATGACGCTGCCTTCCGTAGCATCGTACAGGCGGGGAATGAGGCTCACCAAGGTGGACTTGGCGCTGCCTGTACCACCGAGGATACCTACGGTCATGCCGCTTTGAATATGGAGATCGATGTCGCGGAGATTCCACTCCTCACTGTCGGCGTGATATTTAAAATAGACATGGTTAAAGTCGATGTCGCCGTTGTCCACCGTCAGTTCAGAGGCGGTATCCTCCTTCATGGAGGGCTCATGGCGCAGCACCTCGGCAATACGCTTGCCGCAGGCGATGGAGCGGGTCAGCATCATCAGCACCATAGACACCATCATCAAGGACGCCAAAATCTCCGTAGCGTAGGTAAAGAAGGCCATCAAATCACCCGAGAGCATAATGCCATCGGCCACATAGTGACCGCCAATCCACATCAGCGCCGTAATGGTGCCGCCCATCAAGAGGGTAATGAGGGGCATAAAGGACACCACGAAACCAAAGGCGCGCTCGGCAGTAGTACGCAGATCCTCGCTGCGGAGACGAAACTTCTCCTTCTCCTCACCTTCGCGGACGAAGGATTTCACCACGCGCACGGCGTTGACATTCTCCTGCACCACCAAGTTCAGGGCATCGGTGGAGCGCTGGAGCTTCGTAAAGAAGGGGCCCACCACCGCGATGACGATGGCGACTGCCACAATGAGGAGCGGGATGGTCACCAAGAACACACGGCTCAGCTCACGGCTGATCCGCAACGCCAGCACCAGCGCCGTAATGAGCAGGACGGGTGCGCGGACGCAGATACGGGTAGCCATGAAGATCGTGCCCTGCACCGAGGCCACGTCGTTGGTTAGACGGGTAATGAGGGACGCGGTGGAAAAATGCTCCAAATCCGTGAAGGAGAAGCGCTGGACTTGGGCGTACTCCGCGGCGCGGACTTTCGAGCCGAAGCCCATGGCGGCACGGGCCGCGGCGAGGGCTGCGCCTACGCCGAACAGCAGGGCCAGCACCGCCAAAATCAGCATCTTAAGACCCATCATTAAAATGTAATTCCGATCGCCTGTGGCGATGCCGATGTCCACGATATCGCTCATGGCCTGAGGCAGCAGCAGCTCCAGCACCGCCTCGCCCACCGAGCAAATAATCGCCAGCAGCATCCACAGCCGATAGCCCTTCGTATAGGGCAAAAACAGCTTCATTGTTTCTTTCGCCTCCAAATTTGCATATGCTTCCAATATAATATTCACAGTACCACAGCATGGTGTGTCCGTCAAGAACTTCTGATACTAGGTGATGTGAACATTTTGTGAATTATCTACCACATTTATTGACTTGCCGCTGTAGATATTGTATAGTATCCTCAGACAAAGAAGTATTGTCTACACATTGTTATTCTCTCTCCTTTCATCGAAAAGTCGGGTCTGCCGCTGGCAGACCCGACTTAATTTGCTTTATGGCAGTTTTTCAATGGTGAATGCTCCATGCAGCACCAAGTACGTCTGGGGCGCGTTCCGCATGAGATTCCACAGTCCCACGCCCTGTAAACCGTTTTCCTGTGCCAAGGCGAACTTGGCAAGAGAGGCCCGCGCATCTTCAAACCACACCTCGTGGGCGATGGCGTTGGGGGTCGTGTAGCGAAAATAGGGGGCTTTGGCCCGCTCATCGTAGGAAATCTCCGCCCCGTACTGCCGCGCCAAGCGCAGGGCCTCGTTGGGGGACACAGACACCGCCTTCGTCCGCCCCTGCTCATAGGGAAGAGGCCAATCGTAGCCGTAGGTGGGCACGCCTAAGAAGATTTTCTCCCGCGGGATTTCCGTCAAGGCGTAGTCCAGCACCCGCCGCACCTGCGGCATAGGCGACACCGCCATAGGCGGGCCGTAAGTATAGCCCCACTCGTAGGTCATCAGCAGCACCGCATTGGCAGCCTCACCCAAAAGGCGATAGTCGTGGGCTTCATAGAGGAGACCCTGCTGGGTCGCCGAGGTTTTGGGGGCAAGAGCTACCAGTACGGGGATGCCCTTGGGATTAAGCCGCTGCGTTAAACGGGTGATGAAGGCGGCATACTCCTCCCCCAAATCGCGGTCAAGATATTCAAAATCCACATCGAGGCCACGGTAGCCCTTTTCTTCAATGACCCGTTCCACGGAATCAATCAGCGCCTCCTGCGCCTCCACATTCCGCAAAAGATTGCTGCCCAAGGCATTGTCGAAGGTGTCCCGCTCCGTCAGGGTGGACAGGTGCATCCACGGTACTGCGCCATAGCGTGGCGCAAGGCGCAGCATCTCCTCATCCTCGGGGACTACCAGCTGCCCTGAGGGGAAGAAACCGTAGGTGAAGGGGGTAAGATAGGTCATGTAGGGCAGCACCTGCTGCAAAAGGGCAGGGCGAATGAAGGGATAGGCGTAGCCGTTGACCCCCAGTGTTCCCCGTTGTTCTTCTCCGAGGGAGACGATCAGCTCCTCCCCCGCTTCAATGTCGCTGCGTCCCCTTAAGAAGATATTATTTTGATACAGTGTCAGCAGGGGCACATCCTCGCTGCGGGCGATGGATAGCAGTGTTTCTCCCGGGCGCACCACGCGGGTACGGGCCTTTTCAAACACTACCAGCGTCTGTCCCGCCGCCAACGCCCCCGAGGGCGGCACTTCATTGAGCCGCTGCAGCAGTGTCACCGATACGCCGTAATTGCGGGCAATGGAGGAGAGGGTCTCCCCCGATTTGACAATATGGATCTGCATTTTTACCACCTCTTTTCCACTCTATGCTTGCAGGGAGAAAAAGGTGTCCTTCCTAAGTAAAAGAGGACGGTAGTCCGTCCCCTTTCTTTCGCCTTCGTTACCACGTACTGTTCTCGCCATCCAACAGGAAACCATCGCGGTCATGGACGCGGCCGTTTTCCAGCATCTGCGCCCATGTGGCGGTGCGGTCGGTGCGATAGCCGCCCATGCCGTCATAGACGGTGTTGTCCTGATCGATGCCGCCGAAGGTGCTGCCGTGGTTATTGTCGAAATCGTAATCGTAGACCTCGCGGTTGCCGCTGCGGACATCGGTATCCCACGTGCGGCCCTTGGCGTTGCCCGCAACGCTGTCGTCACCGCTGTTGTCGGTGTTGCTGTTGTCGGTGTTGCCGTTGTTGGTGCTGCCGTTGTTGTTCTCAGATACATCCCCGTTACCGGCGTTGACATTGTCATCCTTGTCCTTCTGTCCACCGCAGCCCACCAAGGACAGCACCATAAGTCCTGCCAAAACGAAGGCAATGAGTTTTTCCTTCATGCCTCTTCCTCCTTTTTTCATCCTTTTCTCAACTCGATCTCTTTGGGATCGTGCCGAGGATAGTATGTGAACTTTTTTCAAAAAAACGTAAGACAAGTTTTGCCGTAAGTTGCATTTTTTTGAAACATCGTGTATACTGATACTTACCCTATATTCCGTATACTATCTGTAATATTTTTATAAGTTATTACAGTTTGTACTCTATTTCGGAGGTTTTACTATGCAGCAACTTGAAAAACAGTTCCATATCCATTGTGCTGAGGGCGATGTGGGCCGCTATGTGCTGCTGCCCGGCGATCCCGGTCGCTGTGCCGCCATTGCCCAGCATTTTGACAATCCTCAGTTTGTGGCACAGAACCGCGAGTACACCGTCTATACCGGCACGCTGCTGGGTGAGAAGGTGTCCGTCTGCTCCACAGGTATTGGTGGCCCTTCCGCTGCCATCGCCATGGAGGAACTCCACGCCATCGGTGCCGACACCTTCGTCCGCGTGGGCACTTGCGGCGGCATTGATCTCAATGTCCGTAGCGGCGACGTGGTGGTGGCTACGGGCGCCATCCGCTATGAACACACCAGCTGTGAGTACGCGCCCATCGAGTTCCCCGCCGTGGCGGACTTCGAGGTGGCAACGGCACTGGTGCAGGCAGCGCAGGCCATGGGCAAAACCTATCACGCCGGCGTGGTGCAGTGCAAGGATTCCTTCTACGGTCAGCACGATCCCAAGCGTATGCCTGTCAGCCATGAGCTGCTGCAGAAGTGGGATGCTTGGAAGCGCCTCGGTGTCAAGGCCAGCGAGATGGAGAGCGCCGCCCTCTTTGTGGTGGCCGCTGCACTGGGCTGCCGCTGCGGTTCCTGCTTCCATGTCATTTGGAATCAGGAGCGTGAGGCCGCAGGTCTCGATCAGGACATGAATGAGGATACCAGCAGCGCCATCGCTGTGGGTATCGAAGCAATCAAGCGGCTCATTGCCGCTGACAAGGCGAAAGGAGTGTAAGAAATGCTTTGGGGTATTATTCTCGGCGGCGTCGCCGGTTGGATCGCCAGTTTGCTGATGGGCGGTAAGAAGGGTCTGCTGCGCTACATTATTCTCGGTATCGTGGGCGGCTTTGTGGGCAATATTCTCGCCGGTGCCATTGGTCTGGGCGCACGCAATTCCCTCGGCTCCATTATCATCAGCGTCGTGGGCGCCTGCGTCATTATTCTCGTTGGACGATTCCTGTTCGGCAAAAAGTAAAACGGATTTTCTCTCCCCTCCTTGTTGGTCAAGGTGGGGAGAATTTTTTTAAATTTTTTTCATAAATACCTCTTACATTTCCTGTCAAAATATGCTATACTACGAAAAGTGTGAACAAACTGTAAATATTTCGTTGAGAGTTGTTTTTTCGTACTTTTTGTGGTGAATTTTAGGGGAAGGGGATGAAATCCGTGTTTGCCATAGGTGATCTGGTGGTCTACGGCGGTGAAGGTGTCTGCCGCGTGGAGAGCATTGGCCGCAGCGGTATCAGCTGTGCAGATCCCACACGGGAGTATTACACCCTCGCACCCCTTTATCACACAGGACAGGTCATTACCCCTGTGGACACCCGCGTGCTGATGCGTCCCATTATGACGATGCAGGAAGCGGAGACCTTTGTCGCCTCCCTCTCCGCTTTGGAGGCGGAGAACACCGCGGAGATGAGCCAGCGGGCTGCCCGCGAGCACTATCAGGCGGTGGTCACCTCCTATGACTGCACACGCATCGCCGCTTTTATGAAGTGCCTGTGCTGCAAGCGCGCTGCCGCTATCAAAAACGGCAAAAAAGTGAGCCAACTGGATGAGCGCTACGCCAAACGCGCCGAGGATACTCTCTACGGCGAGTTGGCTGCCGCGTTGGGTATTGCCCGCGAAGAGGTGTGCGCCTACATTCGCCGCACCTATGCCGCTTGGCTGGCAGACTAACTGCACATAGAGTCGAAAACGCCCGTGAGATGCTCTCACGGGCGTTCTCTTTTTTTGCTTTTAGGGAGGGAGGAGACAATTTATTTCTGTACCGACTCGACGATAGCGTCAGCCAGCACTTCCAACTCGGCGGCCTTGTCAGCACCCATGGAGGAGGCGATGCTGAGCCGCTCGTTTAGAACGGTCATATTCTTCAGCTCTTCGTTGATAAACTTCTGCATCAAGTCGCCGGACTTGCTGGCCCAAGAGCCGTTTTCGATGAGGGCGAAGGTGCGGTTCTGGAGGTTCAGCGCCTTCATATCCATCAGGAAGTTGTGCATCACGGGATAGATGCCCAGATTATAGGTGACGGAGGCCAGCACGATGTGGCTGTACTTCCAAGCCTCGGAGATGAGGTAGGAGACGTGGGTATTGGACACGTCGCAGACGGTCACGTTGGTGACGCCCTTTTCGCAGAGCTTGCCTGCCAGTGCCTGTGCGGCGGCCTCGGTGTTGCCATACATGGAGGCGTAGGCGATCAGCACGCCCTTCTCCTCGGGCTCGTAGCGGCTCCACTTGTCGTACTTATCAATGAAGTAGCCGAAGTTGTCACGCCACACGGGGCCGTGGAGGGGGCAGATATACTTAATCTTGTCGATGATGCCGCCTGCCTTCTTCAGCAGCAGCTGAATGTGAGGGCCATACTTACCCACGATGTTTACCAAGTAGCGGCGAGCCTCGTCCAGCCAGTCGCGGTCGAAGTTCACCTCATCGGCGAACAGCTTGCCGTCCAGCGCGATGAAGGAGCCGAAGGCGTCGGCGGAGAACAGCACGCCATTGGTCAGGTCGAAGGTAACCATGGCCTCGGGCCAGTGGACCATGGGGGCTGCCACGAAGGTGACGGTATGACCGCCGAAGCAGTGGGTGTCACCCTCCACCACGATGCGGATCTCGTGGTCATCGGGATGGAAGCCGAACTGGCGCATCAGCATGAAGCCCTTCTCGGTGGAGATGATCTTCACCTTAGGCCAGCGGGCGAGAATGAGGTCGATGCTGGCGGCGTGGTCGGGCTCGAGGTGGTTGATGACCAGCCAGTCGAGGCTGCGCTCACCCAGCAGATACTCCAGATTCTCCATCATCTGGCGGCTGACGGACCAGTCCACGGTGTCAAACAGCACCGTCTCCTTATCCAGCAGCAGGTAGGCGTTATAGCTGACCCCCTTGGGGATGGGATGAATATTTTCAAACAAATGGGTACGGTGATCGTTGGCGCCGACCCAGTAGAGATCGTCAGTTACTTTACGAACGTTGTACATATTTCGCTCCTCCTTTCCTTTCTTTAGCCTTCAATGAACTCGCTCTTACCCTCAGAGCACTCGGGGCAGACCCAGTCCTCAGGCAGCTTCTCGAAGAGAGTGCCGGGAGCGATCTCGCCTTCCTCGTCGCCCAGCGCGGGGTCGTAGGTGTAACCGCAGCCGCTGCAGACGTAGCTCTTGCCGAAGGGGGCGGGCTTGGGCGGGGTGGGCCGCTTCATCTTCACCATGGGAGGTGCGGGCTGTTTCTCCGCCGTGCCGCCGAGAGCCTCGGTCAGCAGGGGCAGGATCTCCATCACGTCGCCCACGATGCCGTAGTCGCAGTTCTTGAAGATGGGAGCGTCGCCGTTTTTGTTGATGGCAACGATGGTGGAGGCATCCTTGATGCCCTTAAGATGCTGGGATGCACCGGAGATGCCG
Organism: Vescimonas sp.; assembly: GCA_045543255.1. Classification (GTDB taxonomy): domain Bacteria; phylum Bacillota; class Clostridia; order Oscillospirales; family Oscillospiraceae; genus Vescimonas. The sequence continues at coordinate 868 of JAZQMH010000040.1, read as the reverse complement.
CAGGCGATGTAGAGGTTGCCCATGAACTTCTGACCGGACATACCCACATAGCGGTTGAGAGGCACATATTTCAGGGTTTCCGCCACGGGACGGGAAGAGCCGATAGCAGCGCCGGCGGCCTTTGCCAAGTCCTCGATGAGCTTCATATTCTTCTTATCGCCGATACCCTTACCGGCGGAGACAACACGCTCGGCCTGAGGGATGGGGGTATCGAGAGCGATACCTACGGAGAAGTCGTGACCGTCCTTCTTGAGCGCCGCCACCAGCTCCTCCACCTTCTGCAGAGCATCGCCCTCGCGGAAGATGTGCTTTTTGCGGATACCGGTGATGGGTGCGGGCTTCTTGGCAACGGAGCGTCCGCCGCCTTCGTTACCCTTGGTCAGCTTGCCCAGCAGGTGGGAAGAGATGACCACGCGCTGGATCTCGTTGGTGCCTTCATAGATGGTGGTGATCTTGGCATCGCGGTAAGCGCGCTCCACTTCCATACCCTTGAGGAAGCCGGAGCCGCCGAAGATCTGCAGCGCATCGTTGCAGACTTCCAAAGCGATGTCGGATGCGTACATTTTGGCCATGGCGGACTCCATGCCGTAGGGCACATGTGCCTCCTTCATCTCAGCGGCGGAGTACACCAGGAAACGGGCACAGCGGAGCTTGGTAGCCATGTCCGCCAGTTTGAAGGACACGCCCTGATGGACGCCGATGGGCTTGCCGAACTGCTCACGCTCACGGGCATAGTCAAGAGCCTGCTCGAAAGCGCCCTGTGCAATGCCCAGTGCCTGTGCGGCGATGCCGATGCGGCCGCCGTCGAGGGTAGCCATGGCGATCTTGAAGCCCTCGCCCTCCTTGCCCAGCAGGTTCTCCTTGGGCA